>JAKFYA010000062.1 GCA_021731095.1 Acidobacteriota bacterium
GACCATGGCAGGGCGAAGGCCGAAGGCGTCTGGCCAGATGATGACGCCCGGGTGCGAGCCGCTCTCCGGGTGCACCAGCACCGCATCGCACACGCCGTCAGGGGTCTTGATGGCGACCTTCATCTCCATCACCTTCAGCGGAGCGGCCGACACCAGGTCGCCCGCGGCGACGCCAAGGCCGGCGGCCACCGAGAGGGCGACGAAGTCGCGCCGCGTCACATCCGGCGTGGTGGCGGTTGCTTCGGGCTGTCCGTGCTTCTGATCCGTCATGCCTGTTTCTCCTCGCCGCGTTGCTCGCGGCCTGATGCGCAGCGCCCATCGGCGCCCGCGCGTGTGCGGGTTCATTGTAGTAGCCGTGGTCTACTTCACGGCCCTGAAGGGGCAGCTCCGCAAGGGCGGGCGTCTGGCCATCATCGACTTCCGCAAGGATTCGCCGAACGGCCCGCCTGCGGCGTTCCGCTTCGCGCCTGTCCGCGCCGCCAGTCCGGTCCTCGTCCAGAAGTGAACAGCACAAGACGGGAGATTCGCGCATGCTGCCAATCGGGACGCATGGCGGCCGTCACGCGGATGCGTGAGGCGGCCTGGGTCCGTCACCCGTCACGCAGCCATCTCGGAGACCGCACATGTTGAACAAGGCCGAACGCAAGGGCAGAGTCGATGAAGCCAAGGGGCATCTGAAGCAGGCCGTCGGAGTGGTCACGGGCAACACCGGACTGCGCGTGGAAGGCAAGGTTGACGTGGCCGTGGGCAAGGCCGAGGCCGCACTGGGCAAGGCCGCGCGCACGGTGGATGACGCCACGCGCTCCCTGGGCAAGGCAGCGAAGCGGTGACCATCACCACGCGCGACGGCACGCGGCTGCACGTGACGGACTGGGGTGACGGTCCGCCTGTCGTCTTCAGCCATGGCTGGCCGCTGTCGGCGGATGCCTGGGAGGACCAGATGCTTTGCCTGGCCTCGCACGGATTCCGCTGTGTCGCGCATGACCGCCGGGGGCACGGGCGTTCGACGCAGCCCTGGGAGGGCAACAACATGGACACGTATGCCGACGACCTGGCCGCCGTGGTCCGGTCGCTCGGCCTGCGGGACGCCGTGCACGTGGGGCACTCCACCGGCGCGGGCGAGGTGGCGCGCTACATCTCGCGATTCGGGACCGGGTCGGTGTCGAAGGTGGTGCTCATCGGGTCCGTCACTCCGCTCATGCTGAAGACCCAGACGAACCCGGACGGCGTGCCGATGTCGGTGTTCAACACCATGCGGGCCGGGGTCGAGACCGACCGGGCCCAGTACTTCCGCGACCTCAGCGTGCCGTTCTATGGCGCCAATCGCCGCGGGTCTCGCGTGTCCGACGGGCTGCTCGACTCGTTCTGGCGGCAGGGCATGCAGGCGGGCCTGAAGAACGTGGTGGAGTGCGTGGCGGCCTTCTCGCAGACGGACTTCACCAGCGACCTGCGTGCCATCGACCGGCCCACACTGGTCCTGCACGGAGACGACGACCAGATGGTGCCGGTGGCCACGGCCGCGCGCACGGCCGCCCTCGTACCAGGCGCCCGCCTGAAGCTCTACCACGGCGCGCCGCATGGTTTGTGCGCCACCAGCAAGCAAGAGCTGAACGCCGACCTGCTCTCCTTCCTGCAGGCCTGACGCGCCACCCGCTGGTTGCCGCGCCGCCAGCCCGCATTCGCTTCACGTTTCGGATAGATCACGAAACGTTCCGCGAACGCGGACTGTTGTCGCTTCGTGCGTGGGCGACAACTCATCGCAGGCCACGGCGTGGGTGGCGATCGTGTCCGGAGCATTTCGTGCTCGTTTCGAAATGCGGAGGACATGATCGGCAGCCGCGCCTCACACCATGTCCGGTGCGTCTGATCGCGCCGCCCGCCCGCATTCGCTTCACGTTTCGGATAGATCACGAAACGTTCCGCGAACACGGACTGTCGTCGCTACGTGAGTGGGCGACAATCCGTCGCAGGACACGGCGTGGGTGCCGATTGTGTCCGGAGCATTTCGTGCCCGTTTCGAAATGCGGAGGAGATGATCGGCAGCCGCGCCTCTCACCATGTCGGGTGCGTCTGATCGCGCCGCCAGCCCCCATTCGCTTCACGTTTCGGATAGATCACGAAACGTTCCGCGAACACGGACTGTCGTCGCTTCGTGAGTGGTCAGGCGCGGATGGCCCAGCGCAGCTTGGCGGCGGCGGCGCGCGGGTTGGCGCGGACTTCGTCGGCAGCGGCGCGCTCGGGGTCTTCGGCGATGGCGCTGTAGAGGCCGTCGCGCAGCCCCGCCTGAAACGCCTTCTTCACGCGCCGGTCCTCGCCGGAGTGAAACGTCAGCACGGCCACGCGACCGCCTGAAGCCAGGCAGGTGGGCAGATGTCGCAGAAACGTGTCGAGCGCCGAGAACTCGTCGTTCACGGCAATCCGCAGCGCCTGGAAGGTGCGACGGATGGCCTTGTCGATGTCGGCTTCGCCGGCCGACGGGCGGTCGTGCTCGAAGGCGGTCCGGATGGCGGCAACAGCGGCACGCGTGGTCTCCACCGGAACGCGTGTCAGCGCACGCGCAATCAGGTCCGCCTCGGGCTCGTCGGCGTGATCCATCAGGAGCTGCGCCAGCTTGTCCACGCTCAGTCGGGCCAGCAGGCGAGAGGCCGGCTCGCCGCGCGTCGGGTTCATGCGCATGTCGAGCGGTCCGGCTTCGCGGAAGGTGAAGCCGCGGTCCGGATTGTCGAGCTGCATGGACGAGACGCCCAGGTCGGCCAGCATCACGTTCACCGCTGACAGGCCTTCGGCCGCCAGCACCTGCGGCAGTCCGGCGAAGTTGCTCCGGTGCGCCGTGAACACGTCAGGCCCGAAGCCGGCCAGACGCAGCCGCGTCTCGGTACGGGGCAGCTCGAGCGGGTCCACGTCCAGCCCCAGCAGGCGTCCGCCCGGCAGCACCTGTTCCAGCAGGGCCCGGGCGTGTCCGCCGTAGCCCAGCGTGCAGTCCGCCGCCACCTCGCCCGGCAACGGGCGCAGCGCCTCCAGCACCTCGCTCACCATGATGGAGCGGTGCGACCCGGCGGGTGTCTTGCCGGAGGCGAGCACCTTGTCCACGTCCTCGGCGTACCGCTCCGGGTTCAGCTCCTTGTACTTCTCATGGAAGCGCCGCGGGTTGCGGCC
>JAKFYA010000454.1 GCA_021731095.1 Acidobacteriota bacterium
ATACGCATGTCCCTAGTATCGGTCGGGACGCGCGAGGAGGCTAGGTTGGGAAGGCTGGCCTGGAGGAGGCTAGGTCGGGAGGGGGGAGCGGATGGCCGCCGGACCCGAAGGCCCGGCGGCACCGTGAGACGGGATTACGCGGGCTCGGCGTCGGTGGCCAGGGCCGGCGAGCCGCCGCCCAGCACCTTCATCCACTTGCGGACGGCCGCACCGAGGATGATGACCGCGCAGACCATCATGATGATGGTGCAGACGGTGTCCACCCAGCCCATCATGGTCAGCGCCGGGTTGCCACTGATGGCCTTGGGCCAGTAGTTGTCGCGCACGCTCATGAAGCCGGCCACGAGCGTGGTGAAGGTCACGAAGAGCAGCGGCAGCGCCGTCACCCAGGCCACCTTGGCCCGGCCCATGTTGATGACCACGCTGGTGGCAATGGCCAGCGCCACGGCGGCCAGCAACTGGTTGGCAATGCCGAACATCGGCCAGATGGTGCCAATGCTGCCCGTCCAGATGAAGTAGCCCCAGAGCAGCACCATGATGGCCGAGGAAATGGCCGTGCCCACCATCCAGTTCGGGTTCGCGAACGGCTTGTAGACCTTGCCGAGCGATTCCTGCAGCAGGAAGCGGCCGATGCGCGTGCCCGAGTCGATGGTGGTCAGAATGAACAGCGCCTCGAACATGATGGCGAAGTGGTACCAGTAGGACACCAGCGACTTCATGCCCGGCAGGGCCGAGAAGATCTGCGCCATGCCGAGGGCGAGGGAGACGGCGCCACCGGTGCGGCCGATGACGTTCTCGCCGACTTCGACAGCCAGGGTGGGCACATTCACCATCTCGAGGCCGAGGGTCTTGAAGACGGCCGGCGAGGTGTTGATGGCGTAGAAGTCGCCGGGGTGCAGGGCGGCGGCGGCGATGAGCGCCATGATGCCGACCAGACCTTCCATCAGCATGGCGGCGTAGGCCACCGGGCGGATGTCACTTTCCTTGTCCACCATCTTCGAGGTGGTGCCAGAGCCGACCAGCGCGTGGAAGCCCGAAATCGAGCCGCACATGATGGTGATGAACAGGAACGGGAAGAGCGGGCCGCCCAGGATGGGGCCGCCGCCGGAGGTCCACTGGCCCATCATCGGCATCTCGAGCTTCGGGTTCACGACGATGACGCCAACGGCCAGCAGGCCGATGGTGCCGATCTTCATGTAGCTGGAGAGGTAGGCGCGGGGCGTGAGCAGCGCCCACACCGGCGTGATGGCGGCGACGAAGGCATAGATGCAGAGCGCCAGCGTAATCTGGTGCGGCGTCAGCACGAAGAGGTGGCCGAAGGAGGACGCGGCAATCTTCTCGCCGTAGTAGACGCCGGCCAGCATCAGCGCCATGCCGATGATGGTGGCTTCCTGCGTCTTGCCCTTGCGCCACTTGAACATGTAGAAGCCGATGAACACGGCGGTCGGGATGGTGGAGGCGATGGTGAAGGTGCCCCACGCGCTTTCCGCCAGCGCGTTCACGACCACGATGCCCAGACCGGCCAGGGCGATGACCAGGATGAACAGCACCGCGATGGTGGCGGTGACGCCGGCCACGCTGCCGATGTGCTCGCGGGCAATCTCGGGCAGCGACCGGCCGCCGCTGCGGGTGGAGGCCCAGAGCAGCATCATGTCGTGCACGGCGCCGGCCAGACAGACGCCAGCCAGAATCCAGAGGAACCCGGGGGCCCAGCCGAACTGCATGGCGAGCACCGGACCGATCAGCGGACCTGCACCGGTGATGGCGGCAAAGTGATGGCCGAACAGCACCCAGCGGGCGGTGGGGAAGTAGTTGGACCCGTCGTACTTCTCGTGGGCCGGCGTCTTGCGCGTATCGTCCAGCATCATCACCTTGGCGGCGATGAAGGCGCTGTAGTACCGATAGGCAATCGCGAGAATGCAGAGAGCCGGGATCAGCAGGTAAAGTGCGTGCATAGCGGCGGAGTCTATCAGAGTGGACCCGCCATCGGAAGCCTCCCCGGAGGGTAGAAGGGCTGCGCCCGTCCCCCGCCCAGGAAAACGGACAAATTCGGCCGAATCCCCGCTTGATTGGGGCGACAAGGGACCGGCCGGTCTGCCAGCCCGTCCTCGGTGCCGCGTGGCCGTCCGATATACTTTCGGGATGTCCCCCGGCCGACGGCTTCTGGCCTACCTGACGCGCTACCGCCGGGCCTTCCTTCTCGGACTCTTCTTCGTCGTCCTCACCACAGCCCTCCAGCTTGCCGGCCCGTGGGTGCTGAAGTTCGCGGTGGACGACCTGCAGCAGGGGGTGACGCTCCCCAAGATCCGCCTGTATGCCCTGCTCCTGCTGGCGCTGGCCGCGGTGGGCGGGTTCTTCCGCTACCTGATGCGCCGCCAGATCATCGGCGCGTCGCGCGACATCGAGTACGACCTCCGGAACGACTTCTTCGCGCACCTCCAGACCTTGCCGCTGGGCTACTTCCAGGACAACCGCACCGGCGACCTGATGTCGCGGGCCACCAACGACCTCAGCGCGGTGCGGATGATGATTGGCCCGGCCATCATGTACACGGCCAACACGGGCCTGACCTTCGTGGTGGCCATCCTGTTGATGCTCTCCATCAACGTTCGGCTCACGCTGTTCTCCCTCATCCCGCTCCCGTTCGTCTCCATTGCCATGCGCTACTTCGGCGCGGCCACCCACAGACGGTTTGAACGCATCCAGGCGCAGCTCTCAGACCTGAGCAACGTCACGCAGGAGGCGCTGGCCGGCGTGCGCGTGGTGCGGGCCTACGGGCAGGAAGCGTTCGAGATGGGGCGCTTCCGGGTGGCGAACGAGGAATATGTCGCCCGGAACCGTTCGCTCATCCGGCTGCAGGGCGCGTTCTACCCGTCGGTGGAAGTGCTGATGGGGCTGGGCGTCCTGCTGGTGCTCTGGCTCGGCGGCCTCGAGGTGATTGCGAAGCGGATGACGGTGGGCGACCTGGTCGCCTTCAACGCCTATCTCGTGATGCTGTCGTGGCCGATGATGGCCTTCGGCTGGGTCACGAACCTCCTGCAGCGCGGGCTGGCGTCGTGGACCCGCATGATCGAGGTGATGGATGTGCAGCCGGCCACCCGCGATGCGGAACCGGTGCCTGGCGGGGTGGCAGCGCC
>JAKFYA010000182.1 GCA_021731095.1 Acidobacteriota bacterium
AATCCCTCGATTCCCGGCAGCAGTTCGACCCGCACGTCACGGAAGTTGTCGAGAGGCTGGCGAAGCCGAAGTTCGGCGGCACGTGCAGCGGCGTCATACCTGAGGTCCCAGACAGGAGCGACAGACGCGGCTGGCGGTTCTGTTGAGGCGACGTAGGAGACGCGGATCCGGTCTGTCAGGGTCTCGGGCTTCACGTTCCGGGAAAACTGGATGCGAATGGGCGTCGTGGCTGCCACGTCGGTCTCACCAGCGGTCGGAATGCTGAACACCACCTCGACGGAGGGGAGGGGTGCGGCAATCGTCACCTCCCGCGGGGCATCCGAGCCAGGCTCGCCGACGGGTTCCAGGCGGGTGGCTTCCAGGACCGGAAGGCCGTCATTCCTTCGAAAGACACCTGTGACGGCCAACCATCTGCCCGTATCGACCCTGGCATCCACTGAGAGATCGAAGCCCTTGCCCTTGGGACGCATGCCGACGACCCATATGACGGCGTCGCCCCGGCGGAGCACGAAATCCCAGGCCGTGCGCCTTGGCGCCACGGCGCTGTCGCCGAACAGATTCCGCCCCCTGAACTGGCCAATGAGGGTCAGGGTCTGACCTTCAAATCGCCAGGGCTCGAGGGCGACCGCGGCAATCGACAGGGTAGGCGTGCCCGGTGGCACCGGACTGGTCGAGCTGACCTTGAGTACCAGCTCTTCGCCAGGCCGTGGCCAGTCGTCCGTCGTCGGCCGACTGTAGCCTGAGAGCCGCCCGTCGTTCTGCTCAAGTCGACCGACATCAAGGAGGGTGCCCCGAACCTCGGCGGACCCGTCGGTTGGTGGGGCTGTCGTCAGCAGACGAATCTCGTGTTCGTCCGTCTGCAGCCGTGAGCCGGTCGCATTGGTGACAATCCTGCCCCGGACGGCCACGTCCTGGAGGTGGTAGAAGCCAGGAAAGCGTCGGAGGGCCTCCACCGTGGTCAGGCGTCGCTGAGCCTGCCCGAGCAGCGCGTGGGCCGCGAGCGCGATGCACAGCAGCACCAGCGCTACGCGGTGGGGGAGGCGGGCCATCCGGGAGTGCGTTCGCACCGCATCATTATCGTCTGCGTGTTTCCGTTCGCTACAATCGCGGGGCAAGCGGCACAGCGCCGGCTTGAACAGGGGGCCCCGGTTGGCAGCACAGAAGAAGGCGTTGTCTGGCGTGGAAGGTGGCGAGAGGCAGTTGTCGCATGTCGACGCCCACGGCCGCGTGACCATGGTGGATGTGGGGGCGAAGGCCGTCACCGCCAGGGAAGCGGTTGCATGCGGAGAGATCCGGATGAGTGCAGCGGCGCGGCGCCTCATCCGCGCGGGTCAGGTCAAGAAAGGTGACCCGCTGCAGGCGGCGCGGATTGCCGGAATCATGGCGGCGAAGCGGACGTCGGAACTCATCCCGTTGTGTCATCCGCTCCCGATCAGCTTTGCCGGTGTGGAGCTGACGGCCACCAGGCAGGGCTATCGCATCGTCGGCACGGTCCGGACAACGGGGCAGACAGGGGTTGAGATGGAGGCGCTGACCGCCGTGTCGGTAGCGGCGCTGACCATCTATGACATGGTGAAGGCCGTTGACCCGGCGATGGTCATCGGCCCGCTGGCCCTCATGGAGAAGCGCGGCGGGCGGAGTGGGCACTACCGACGGACTGCGCGCCCCTGACGTGGCCGACTAGGTGTCGTGCGGAGCACCATCCCGTGGCGGGGGTTCGAGATGGATGACCACGTCGACAATCTGCGGGTACCGGGCCATCAGGCGATCTTTGACAACGTGGGAAGCGTCGTGGGCCTCGTGCAGGGTTGAGCTGCCGTCGAACCAGACGTGCATGTCGAGGAACACGTGGTCCGCAGATCCGCGGGTCCGGATGTGGTGGCATCCAAGCACTCCGGGTACCGCCAACACCTCCTCGCGAAGGTCGCTCTCCGCGAAGACAATCTCGTCAGACAGGATGCGCGACGCCTCTTTGGCAATCTGCCAGCAGGCCCGCCCGATGAAGCCCGCGACCATCAGTGCCGCCAGTGGGTCGAGCATCGGGTACCCGGCGCGGACTCCCAGCAAGGCGCCTATGACCGCGATCGAGGTGAAGACGTCGCTCCGCGTGTGGTTGGCGTCGGCCAGCAGCACTTCGCTGTTCAGTTGTCGTCCGACACGACTTTCGTACAGGACCACCCCGACATTCACGGCGAGGGTGGCGATCATGACGGCGATGCCACCAGGATGGATGGTGGGCGTCGCACCATCGCGCAGGCGACCCAGAGCGGCCGTGACCACCTCTACCAGGACGATCACGAGGAAGACGAGAATGGCGAGCGACGCCATCGTTTCGTACTTCCGGTGGCCGTAGGGATGGTTCTCGTCCGGTGGCCGGGAGGCGATGCGGACACCGACGATTGCCACCACGTTGGAGGCCGAGTCGGTCAGCGAGTGGAATCCGTCCGACAGGATGGAGACAGCTCCGGTGGTGACGCCGAGGATGATCTTGGTGACCGCGACGATCAGGTTCAGCACCAGGATGCCCCACAGCACTCTGGTCACGCGGGCATACCGACCTTCGCCCATCACGGTGGGGTCGAGTGGAACAACGGGCGCCCTGGAGCGGACGCCGGCGGGTAGTGGCCTCACGGGTGCGGGGCGGCCGCTCAGAACATCCGGGAGGTCGGCAGCGGCCACCACCGGATCTGGACCTTGCCGATGATGTAGCGCTTCGGCACGAAGCCCCAGTGACGACTATCCGAGCTGTTGTTCCGGTGGTCGCCCATGACAAAGGCGTACCCTTCCGGAATCACGGTCGGGCCGTAGTCGTCATGGCTCCGGAACTCTTCAGGCACGAAGTCGTCGCCCAAGGGCACGTCATTGACGAAGACCTTTCCGTCGACGATGCGGACCGTATCGCCTTCTTCGGCAATCACCCGCTTCACGAACGACTTGTCCGGGTTGAGCGGGTAGTAGAGCATCACGATGTCGCCACGACGAGGTTCGCCAACCCGGTATGCGAACTTGTTGACGATCAGCCGGTCCTGGTCTGCCAGCGTTGGCGCCATGCTCTGGCCCTCGACCCGCGCCACCTGGAAGCCGAACGTGACAATGAGCGTGGCATAGACCGCCGCAGACGCGAGGG
>JAKFYA010000353.1 GCA_021731095.1 Acidobacteriota bacterium
GGAGGAAGAGGGGGCGGGGGCACGGTGCACCGGCGCGACGCCGGAAAACTCCGCGCCCCCTGCGAACAGAACCGGGTTAGGACCCGGCCTTCTTGCGGACGGCTGGACGGCGGACGCGCTGCTTGGCGACCGCTGCCGACCTCGCGGTGGTGGCTGCCGGCACGCGACCCGTCGTCTTGGTGGAGCGGCCACGCGGGCTGCCCTTGCGCGACCGCGGCGAGGGCGACGCCTTCTCTTTCAGCGACTCTTCGATGGCCGCCAGGAAGTGCTTCTGCGAATCCGGCGGCTCCTCGCCATCGGCCAGTTCGACGATGGGCTCGTCGGACACGACCTCCAGCATCGGCTGGCGATCGAGCGGCTCATCGTCCATCGACAGCTCGGTCACCTCGACCTCGGTCATCGACGTGGTCTGCGACCACCCGGAACCCGACTGGTCGCCGTCGACCGGCAGGCCCGACACCTCGGCATCCAGCACCGCCTCGCCCGCCACCGGCTGACGCTGACCCGAACCCGCGAAGACGCGCATGACGCCCTGGCGGTCGCGTTCGAGTCGAACGATGCCTTCCTTCTGCGCCTGGCGCAGCAGCTCAACCGGCGACGTGAAGCCGTAGCGCCGCTCGTCGAAGTTCTCGATGTTGTTCCGGAGGAACTGCTTCATCTGGCGGATGTACATGGGCCAGCGCGGATTCCCGGTGGCCAGCGCCTGCTCCAGTGCCTGCACGCCCTCCACGTTGGTCATCGTGGCGACCATGGGCGCCAGGTCGGCCTCGACGCCCTCGGCAGACGGCGCGGCTGCCACCGGCACGCCCACCTCCGTCCCCTCACCAGACACGAGTGGCTCAACGGCCAGCGTGGTGGGCAGCACGTCGCCAATCTCGCCACCATCATCCACGGCCTCGACCAGCAGGCTGCGGCCGGCATGCTTCAGCGTGACAGCGCCCGCCTGGGCAACCTTCTCCATGAAGTCGCGGAAGCTGCCGGCGCCGTACTCGCGCTCGGAGAAGGTGGAGTCCAGTTGCAGCAGGGTGCTCTTGAGCAGACCGAGCTGCGGGGTGACTTCGCGCTCCGACAACACTTTGAGAGCACGACGGACCAGCGGCAGCACCTTTTCGACGCCGCCGCTCGCGGCCTGCGGCTTGGCGCCGCCGCGACCCGACTGGCGGTGGCTGCGCGACGAGCCCACGAGGTTCTCGTAGGCAATGAACTCGTGGCAGTTCTTCTGCATCGTGGCGCTGGTGAACTGGCGGCCACCGACCACGAAGACCTTGCGGTCGTACTGCTTGAGCTTTTCGACCAGCGAGATGAAGTCGCTGTCGCCGCCCACGATGACGAAGGCGTTGATGTGGTCGTGGGTGAAGGCCATCTCGAGCGCGTCGAGCGCCATGGTGATGTCGGCGCCGTTCTTGTCGCCGCCTGGCGTCATGTTGCGCTGCACCATGCGGATGGCGTGCTGGGTGAGCAGGCGACTGTAGTCGCCGACGCGCTTCCAGTCGCTGTAGGCGATCTTGGTGACAATCTCGCCGCGCTCCTTGATGGCTTCAAGGACGAGGCCGATGTCGAACTGGCCGCCAATGGTGGTCTTGACGCCGATCTCGACGTTGTCGAAATCGATGAAGACAGCAATTTTCAAACGATCATCTGTAAGTTGCATTCGGAGGTATTACGACTCGCTGGTGAAGGGCTGAGGGTTCTCAACCTCGGCCGGAATGATGCGCGTGAACTGGCCGCGCTGGAGCAGTTCACGGCCGCGGCCGCCTCTGCCTGTAATGTCGTACTTAACGGTGCTGATGGTCTGTTCAGCGCCGCGGCTGGTCTCGACGCGCAGGATGTCGCGGTCTCCCTTGGAGGCCAGAAATCCCAACACCCTATCCTCGTCGGCCAGCTTGATCAGGATAACCCCTTTTCCGGGTCCCGACAGGAAGTTCACGTCATCAACCTTGCAGAGGAGGCCCCGGGCGTCCCGGGTGGCGGCAATCAGGGTCTCTTCGCCCGTAATTCGTGACACACCAACGACTTCCGCCCCTTCAGACACCCTGGCATAGCGGCGCCCGGCTCTGGTGCTGGCCTCGAGAAAGCCGTCCAGCCCGAACCGGAATGCATAGCCGTCACTGGTGACACCCACCGCGTGGATGGGGGGAACGGCCCCTTCCGCCTTCGCCGCGATGGCGCCGATGACCCTCGAATCCAGGCTGAATGCGGCCACGATGGTCTCGCCGTCCCTGAACTTGAACAGCTTCTGGACCGGTTCGCCGTAGCCGGTCGAGGCCGGGATATCGACGATACGACTGGTGTAGGCCGCGCCGAAGTTGCTGAAGAACACCACCGTCGCGCGTGTGCTGCCCGGCAGCACCGCCAGCACCGCGTCGCCCTCGCGGAGACGCGTGGCGGTCAGGTCGCGCACTTCCTTCTGGCGCTTCACCCACCCATCACGCGTCAGGATGACCATGTTGTCCTCATCCACGATGAAGTCGTCGTCGGTGAAGGCCACCTCCACCTCGGCTTCAATCGTGGAGCGCCGTGGATCGGCGTGCGCCTTGCGGACCTGCTCGATCTCGTCGCGCACCAGTTGCCAGCGCCCGGGTTCGTCGAGCAGCAGCGCCTCGATCTGTCCCGCGCGCCCCCGCTTCTCGTCGAGCTCCTTCTGGATGACGAGAATCTCGAGGCGCGCCAGCCGATAGAGCTTCAGTTCGAGAATGGCGTCTGTCTGGTCCGCGTCCAGACTGAAACGCGCCATGATCTGCTCGGCCGCGTCGGCCTTGCCATCCGACTTGCGGATGATGCGGATGATCTCGTCCAGGGCGGCGAAGATCTTCTCGAACCCCTCGAGCAGATGGATCCGTTTCCTCAGCGCTGCGAGCTCGTGCTCGAGCCGGGCCGTCACCACCTCGAGTCTGAACTTGAGGTAGTACCAGAGCGCCTGATGGAGATCGACCCGCTCGGGCCTCCCCACCTCGTCGTTCTCGGTCGGCACGAGGCACGTCATGTTGACGGCGAAGTTGGTCTGGAGCGGCGTGTTCTTGAACAGATACGCCATGACCAGCTGCGGGTCGGCGTCCTTCTTCAGCTCCAGCGCAATCCGCACGTCGTCCGTCGACACGTCCCTGACGTCCAGCAGAGGAGGCAGC
>JAKFYA010000288.1 GCA_021731095.1 Acidobacteriota bacterium
GCAGTACGTCGCCCTGCTCAACCCCCGGGCGATCGGGTTCAACGTCACGGTCCTGGTGCAGGTCAGCCTCGACCGTCAGGTGGCAGAGCGATTCCAGAACTTCGAACAGGCGGTCATGGAGCGCCCTGAAGTGCTCGAGTGCGACGTCACGACAGGTCCATCGGACTTCGTGATGCGTGTCGTGGTGCAGGATGTGGCGGCGTACGAACGCTTCCAGCGTGAGTTCCTGAGCCGGATCGACGGAGTCTCGTCGACCAACTCCAGCTTCGCCCTGAAACAGGTGAAGTACCGCACCGAGTTCCCGCTGCCGGAATTCGAAGCCCCGTCGAAGCAGACGGCACACGGCCGCTCGCGAGCCGTGGCCGGTCGCAAGCGCGCCGTCACGCCAAAGGCCAGGCGCCCCGGGAGCGCCGGACGGAAGTAACGCGGGACCTAGGGCACTGACAGCCGAATCCGATACCCGCGTGCCTGGTCGCCGGTCCGGTACTGTCGATGGCACGCGACACAGGCGTCTCGCACTCCCGCCAATCCCTCCTGCGCCGCGGCCTGATCGGGCGTCGCGCGGCTGACTTCAGCCTCGAACTCGACCAGGGCGTCTTCCCACGCCGCGACCAGTGGCAGCGCCTCCGGCAGCGCACGCGTCTCGAACAAGACCCGGACCGTCGCGGTCTGACGCCTGATGGTGGCTACCTGGCTCAGCACGTCTCCACGTGCGCTGTTGAGCAGATAGGCGGGCGAGTCAACCAGCGACTCGACCGTGGCCCACGCATCGCCAGCGGTCTGCATGGCCTCTCTGAACGCAGGTGGTGCCTCCGTGCCTGGTGCCCCGGCCTGCGCACCGACCGCCACGCAGCCCATCAGGACCAGCGCGACCACCAGCGTGTCACGTCTGACCGTCCCTGCCGTTCGACCGTGGTAGAGTCTCGAACCCATGAGGTCCCATGTCTGTCGTCTCAGGTCCTGCATCGCGGGCGGGGCGCTGCTGGTGCTCTGGACGCTGTCCGTGGTGGCCGCTGGCGCGACAGCCCAGGCAGCGCGCACCGTCTGGGACGGAGTGTATACGACGGAGCAGGCCACCCGTGGGCGACAGGCGTTCGTACGGTCCTGCGGCGGCTGCCACCGCGATGACATGAGCGGCGGCGATGACAGCGAACCCGCCCTCCGGGGGCCGCACTTCGCGGGCAAGTGGGACGGCGCCCCCGTCGCCGCGCTCTACGACTTCATCGCGAACAACATGCCACGCAGCAAGCCCGGGTCGGTGCCTCTGCAGGACTGCGTCGACATCGTCGCCTACATTCTCCAGTCGAACGAGATGCCGGCCGGCGAGGCGGCGCTCACGACCAGCCTGGCCGCCCTCGACGCCATCACCTTCACGGCGACGCGGCCCACCCGCTAGCCTTTCGCGCAGGTCCGGACGCCTCGCCCCCGGCGAAGCAGGATGCCTGCTGGGGTCTACTGCGACGGAAGCGCCAGGTCTTCCGGCAGCGGCACGTTGCCGCGCTGCACGTTGCGCAGGTCGCGGCCCGGCTTGCAGCGGTCCGAGAGCGTGCCGCCGGGCGGTGCCGGATTGACGTTGGCCCCGTGCCCACAGGGGCCGAACATCCGTTCGTACAACTCGTTGTCGTCAGGGCGCTCCACCGAAAGGCCACGGTTCAGCATCTGCGTCCGGATGTACTGGCCCATCTCCGGATTCTTGAGCTGCTGTCCGCCATAGTTCTTTCCCCATTCGGCCGAGATCAGCGGTGTCCACCCGAACAGGTCCTTCACCTCGAAGCTGGCCCCATGGTCGAGGAGCAACTGGACCAGCGCGATGGGTCCCCGTGCCGTGGCTCCGAGCAGCGCCGACTCGCCATACTTGTTCTTGGCATTCACCGGCTCGCCCAGCCCAATCAGGAACTTCGCCGTCTCGATCGTGTCCTGATCGTCGTGCGTGTCTTCGCCCGGATTGAACATCTCCACACCCACCGAGGCCATCAGCGGCGTCGTCTCGTTGATGTTCCGCAGGTGCGGGTCGGCGCCGAGTTCCAGCAGCACTTTCAGCAACGGCAGGTCGGACGCCTTGGCGGCCATGGCAAACGGGGTGGCTCCAGGCCCGAAGTTGTTGCGGACATCGTCGTTGATTTTCCGCGTCATCGTCGCGTTCACATTCGCGCCCTTGGCCACCAGCTTCCGGGCCAGGTCCAGTCCGCTCATCGTGCCGGTGGGCACCGGCCACGGATAGCGGTTCACGTCCAGGCCGCGTCGTGTCCGGGCCAACTGATGCAGCGCGGCCCATCCCTGTGCCGCCGCGTTCGGGTCCGCGCCACGGTCCAGCAGATACGACGCCAGTTCCCAGTGCGCATTGGCCACGGCCACCACCAGCGCACTGGTCTTGTCGACCGTCTGATCGTTCACGTTCGCGCCCAGGTCGAGCAGCGCTTTGACCGCATCGTGATGCCCCTGCCTGACGGCAAACAGCAGCGGCGTGGCCGCGTCGGGTCGCTGGCGATTGCGGCCGTAGCTCGAGTCCCTGGGGGCATAACCGGTCCGTGACTCGGCGACCGGGCCGGTGGCGCGCGCGTGCAGGTCCGCTCCGGCCTCCACAAGGACGCGGATGGCGCCGGCGTTGCCGTGAGACGCGGCCCACATGAGCGCCGTCTGTCCACGGCGGCTCTCCCTGGCGGCGGGGTCGGCCTTGCGGGCCAGCAGCGCGCGCAGCACATCGACGCTGCCGGACCGGGCCGCGGTCATCAGGGGCGTTTCGCCTCCCGGCAGCGGCGCGTTCGGATTGGCGCCAGCAGCCAGCAGACGTTCGACCATGCCCACGCTGCCATTGGTGCATGCCGCCGACAGCGGCATCACCCCGTACCGGTTCACGGCATTGGCATCCGCCCCCGCCTTCAGCAGCAGGTCGGCGCTCACCAGGTCGTCCCGCTCTGCGGCCCAGTGCAGGGCCGTCGTGCCGTCCACCTCGGTCGCCCGGGTGGCTCCAGGGCGCGCAGGTAACGCCCGCACGGCCGCCTGATCGCCAGACTTCACGGCGTCGATGAGCGAGACAGGCCTCGCCGCGCCGAGCGAGACCACCGTGAGGGACATCGCCAGCCCGGCGGCGAGCGCACGCGTCGTGGCC
>JAKFYA010000125.1 GCA_021731095.1 Acidobacteriota bacterium
TGACGGTGAACGGAGTGTCGATGTTGCAGGCCGATGCCTGGGGACGTCGCCTGGGCCGTGCCGATATCGTGCTGACCCGTGGGGCGAACGGGCGGTGGGCCAAAGCCTCCACGCAGTTGCGGCTGATGCCGGTGACGGACGCGACCGTACCCGACCCCGAGGTGGTGAAGCTGGCCGAGCCGTACGACCGCGAGACGCGCGCGTGGCTGTCCCGCCCCATCGGCGAATCAGGCCAGGACCTCTCGGCCGGGGACGGCTATTTCCGGGACACCGCCATTCTGGACCTGATCCAGCGCGTGCAACTGGAGGTGGGCAAGGCGGACGTGTCCATGGTGGCCAACTTCAACACGCGGGCCCGGTTGCCGAAGGGCCGGGTGACCGTGCGCGACATCGCCGGCCTCTACATCTACGAGAACACGCTGGTGGTACTGGAGGTGACCGGCCGCCAACTGAAGGCGGCGCTGGAGCACTCGGCACGATTCTTCGGGCCGCACGTCGCGGGACAGTCGCCCGCGCAACAGATTGACGACCGGATTCCGGGATTCAATTTCGATATTGCCGAAGGGGTGACCTACGACCTGGACATCACCAGGCCGGTGGGTGACCGGGTGCAGAACCTCCGGTTTCGCGGGGAACCACTGGACCCGTCCCGGACGCTGCGCCTGGCCACGAACAACTACCGGGTGAACGGGGGCGGGGGGTACACGATGTATGCCGGGGCCAGGGAGGTCTACCGGTCGTCTGACGAGATTCGCGAGCTGATCATTGCCTGGATCGAGCAGCATCCTCAGGTGCCAACCACGCCCACCGGGAACTGGCGCCTGCTGAGTGGCGCCCCGTCAACCCGCTGACGGTCGCCCGTGTCATACTGATCAGATGGTTTCTTCAGATAAGTCCAAGCAGATCGCCAACCCGCTCCGGCGCAACGTCGCCATCATCGCCCACGTCGACCACGGCAAGACCACCCTCGTGGACGCCATGCTTCGCCAGGCCGGCGCCTTCCGCGCCAACCAGGAAGTGGCAGACCGTGTGATGGACAGCAACGACCTGGAGCGCGAGCGCGGGATCACGATCATGGCCAAGAACACGGCCGTGCATTACCGCGATCTGCTGATCAACATCGTGGACACACCGGGCCACGCCGACTTCGGTGGCGAGGTGGAGCGCACCCTGTCGATGGTGGACGGCGTGATGCTGCTGGTGGATGCCTCTGAAGGCCCGTTGCCGCAGACCCGCTTCGTGCTCCGCAAGGCGCTGGAGCGTCGCCTGACGCCGATCGTGGTGCTGAACAAGATTGACCGTCCCGACGCGCGGCCGCAGGAAGTCCTGAACGAGGTGTACGACCTCTTCATCGACCTCGACGCGTCCGAAGAGCAGATCGAGTTCCCCGTCCTCTTCACCAATGGTCGTGCAGGCACGGCGTCCACGGAGATGGGCACGGCAGGCGAAAACCTGCAGCCGCTCTTCGAGGCGATTGTCGACCACGTGCCGCCCCCGCGCGGCGATGTGAACGCGCCGCTCCAGATTCTGGTGGCCAATCTCGATGCCAGTGACTATCTGGGCCGGATTGCCATCGGGCGCATCTTCAATGGCACCGTCAAGCTGGGACAGCAGATCGCCGTGGCCAAGCTTGATGGCTCGATCAAGCCGGTGAAGGTGACCAAGCTGTTCATGTTCGACGGCCTCAGGCGCGCCGAGGTTGACAGCGCTGCCGCTGGCGACGTGGTCTGCCTGGCCGGCATCGACGACATCACCATCGGCGAAACGATTTGCGATGCCGAGAACCCCGTGGCCATTCCGCCCATCGCGGTGGACGAGCCGACCGTGTCGATGATTTTCGGCGTGAACACCTCGCCGATGGCTGGCCGCGACGGGCAGTACGTCACCTCGCGCAACCTGCGCGACCGTCTGAAGCGCGAGCTGCTGGGCAACGTGTCGCTGCGCGTCGAGGACACGGACACGCCCGAACAGTTGCGCGTGGTGGGCCGCGGCGAACTGCAGCTCTCCATTCTCATCGAGATGATGCGGCGCGAGGGTTATGAGCTGCAGGTCTCGCGTCCGGAAATCGTGACGCGCGAGATTGACGGCAAGCGCATGGAGCCGGTGGAAGACCTCATCATCGACGTACCCGAGGACTTCCAGGGCGTCGTGATTGCCCAGGCTGGCACCCGGCGTGGCGTGCTCGCCAAGATGGTGAACCACGGCAGCGGCCGCGTGCGTCTGGAGTTCCGCATCCCGACCCGTGGCCTCATCGGCTTCCGTTCGCAGTTCCTCACCGACACCAAGGGCACCGGCATCATGAACCACCTGTTTGCCGGGTGGGAAGCGTGGCACGGCGCCATCCCGGCCCGCGCCACCGGCGCTCTGGTGGCCGATCGCACCGGCATCACCACCGCGTATGCCATTGCCAATCTGCAGGAGCGCGGCGAGATCTTCGTCAATCCCGCGACCGACGTCTATGAGGGCATGGTCATTGGCGAGAACGCCCGACCGCGCGACATGGACGTGAACATCTGCAAGGAAAAGAAGCAGACCAATATGCGGGCATCGAGCGCGGATGAAGCCATTCGCCTGATTCCGCCGCGCCAGATGAGCCTGGAGCAGGCCGTCGAGTTCATCAACGACGACGAGCTGGTGGAGATCACGCCCAAGAGCATCCGGCTCCGCAAACGCGTCCTGTCGGCCAACCTCCGCCCGAAGCACTCCGAGGACTAAAGGCGTGGAGCCCGAGGCGGCGATCCGTCAGGGCACGGCCCACGAAAAAGCAGGGGAGCTGTCTGCCGCGGAGGCGCTGTATCGGGCGGTGCTCGATGAGGCACGTGGGACAGGGAGTCCGCATGAGCGCGCGGCGTGCCTGAATCTGGCTCGCCTGTCGGCCAACGATGGTCGGGAGTTCGAGGGCCTCGCGTTGTCCTACCGGGCCTCAGCCCTGGCCGCCTCGGCCGGCGATGCCTGGAGTGTCTCGCTGGCCAGACAGCATCTGGCCACGGCTCTGTTCGGCATCGAGGACTACGACCGGGTGACCCGGGTCCTGGACCAGATCCAGGCCGGGCTCGATGGCTTGGCACCTGACCAGCGCGCCCGCGTGCGTCTCTCTCTGGCGC
>JAKFYA010000088.1 GCA_021731095.1 Acidobacteriota bacterium
ACTTCAGTCGAGAAGATCGCCGCCAGCGCGATGGCGCCAAGCCAGGGAGACAGATGGCTGGTGAGCAGGTGAGGCAGGACAGCGTTCGTGTCCGTGAGGCCGGGCGACAGCACGCGCGCGGCCATGCCCAGCAGGACCGGGGCGAAGGCGAAGACCATCAGGGCCAGGGCGTTCAGACCAACCCCGATGCGCAGCGCGCGGGCGTTGACGGCGCCGTAGCTTTTCTGGATCAGGCCAGGCGAGATGATGAACGCCGGTCCGACCAGCAGCAGGAGCGTCCAGCCGGACCCGGGGCCCGACGAGTAGAACAGCGACCCGAAGCCCTCCGGAAGCCCGGGGGAACTGGTCAGTGCTGCCACACCACCGGCATTGCCCACCACGGCGGGGAGCGCAATGGCGAAGCCGAGCATCATCACGGCGAACTGCAGGGTGTTGATCCACGCGGAGCCGAGCAGGCCGCCCGCTGCGAAGTAGGCGGTCATGATGGCACCTCCGGCCAGCGAACCTGCCCACCGTGGGATGCCAGCGATGACCTGCAGGATGGTGGCGCCGGCCAGCAACTGCGCAGCCAGGATCGAGAGCGACCCCAGCCAGATGAGTGCCGTCACCACGAGGCGCACGGCAGGGCCGTAACGCGCGTCGAGGAAGTCGCCGGTCGTGTAGAAGCCGCGCGCCTGCGCGAGTCGCCAGAGGCGGGGACCGACCCAGAAGGCCAGCACGAGCGAGCCCAGTCCCGCCGACCCGCTCCACCACCACGCGCTCAGCCCATCCCGGTAGGCCAGCCCGGTCACGCCGACCGTGGCGCCGGCGCCGATGTTGGCCGCGATCATCGACGTGAAGATCAGGCCAGGGCCGAGGCTTCGGCCCGCCACGAAGAAGTCACTGCTGTGCCGGACCAGTCGGGCGCTCCAGAGACCGAGCCCCACGACCAGTACGGAGTAAGCGGAGAGCAGGACGAGGGACAGGTTCATGGGCCGATGCGGGTGTGTCGGCCGATGCTACCACCGGAACTTCAGGTCAGTGTCGGGCCTCGAGGCCGTGTCGTCACCCCTCGATATCGTTAACCGCCTCTGGGAAGGCATGGGCCAGCCGGAGTTCCCGGAGCATCGCGCGCTTCTTCGTCTGGTGGGCCTGCATCCGGCGCAGGATGTCGTCAAGGACACGGATGGCCGACAGCACGTGAGGTCCCTTGTTCAGCATGACGCACTCAGCGCGATGCCCCATGGCCGCATCCGTGACCTCCGAGCGGGAAGGGATGCCCTCCTTGGCGAGCGTCTCGAGCACCTGCGTTGCCCAGATCACCGGGACATGCGCGGCCTCGCAGATCCAGAGTATTTCCTCCTGGACTTCGGCCAGACGTTCGAAGCCGCACTCGACGGCGAGGTCGCCGCGGGCGATCATGACGCCGCAGCGGGGAGACCGCATCGCAGACAGCAGCATCTCCGGGAGGTTCTCGAATCCTCTGCGCGTTTCAATCTTCAGGACAATGGCCATGTCCGGCCTGCCAAGCGCTGCGAGGAGGTCCTGCAGTTCGTCGACATCCCCGGCATGATTGGCGAACGAGAGTTCCACGATGTCGGCGTGGCGCGCGACGAATGCCAGGTCGGTCAGGTCCTTGGCCGTCAGTGCAGGCAGGCGCAGAAGGCTGTCCGGAAGGTTGATGCCCTTCCCGGCCCTGAGGGCCGAGCCTCCAGGCCTGGCGTGGGTGATGCGGACGAGCGCGCAGTCGGATTCGACGCGCTCGACCACGCCTCCAATGGCGCCATCGTCGAACCAGATCGCTTCGCCCGCCCTGACGTCGGAGAAGACCTCGGGAATCGAGCAGCCTATCGTGGCAGGAGTCAGGACGCGTCCGGCCTGGTCCTGGGTCGCCGGTGTTCCAGGAGTCAGATCTCGAGTCAGCACCAGCGTGTCGCCTCTCCTCAGTGTGATCGACCCGGCCAGGCGGGAGATGTTGCTGACCGTTGTCTGCGCCGTCAACCCGTCCCGCTCATGGCGCAGCACCGTTCCGTTGGTGACGTACGCCGTGTGCGACACCTCTGCGAGGCAGCCGGCCCCGCGGCACTCGACGACTGTCAGCGTGCGCTCGGCGTCCCTCGTATCCGTGAAGCGAATCCGGTCTCCCGCGCAGAGCCCTGCGAGCCACGCGGTACCGACCGTCAGCATGGAGGCGGGCCCTTCCCCGGGATGTCCGGCTTCGAGGTCGGTCAGCCAGACACGCCCTGCTGTCATCACCCTGCCGAAGGCGTCCCGCTCCGGCCGGATTCTGAGGACTGGCGGCCCGGCCTGGATCGGACCAGTACGGAGTTTGGGACCGCCCAGATCCATGACGACCCGACACGTGCGCGCCAGCTCCTCTTCGGCCTTCCGGAGATTGGCAATCATCTGCAGCCACTCAGCTGAGTCGCCATGCGCGCAGTTGATCCGCATGCAGTTCATGCCCTGCTGCAGCAGATCGCGGACAAGAATGCTGTCGTGAGCCGCCGCATCGGGCATGGTGACCATGATGCGCACGGCCCGACCGGGCGAGGGTGGGCCCAGCAGGCTGTCACGGTTCCCGGCGAGCAGTTCTGGTCCTCTGCCGAAGCCTACCTCTGCCGCCGGTGTCGGCTCATGTGTGGTACGGCCCGTGATGTGATGGAGCGCATCGAGCACGGCATCAACCGCAGCCAGGACGTGTGGTTCCGCCCTGCCCAGCGACGACAACCCAAGTTCGGCGAGCTGCATCTGCAGCGGACGGAGGTCTCTCTTGCGAAGGGTCAGGTAATGAAGCAGATTGCCCGCGCTTGCCCGATGGGACGGGTGAACCTGAGAAAGTCGGTGTTCGGCCCGAAGGGGATGCGAGACCATCTCCGCGCGAATCCTTGTCAGGTTATCCAGTGCCGAGCCGGCGTCCGGACGAGCAGGCGGAGCGGCCGAATCGGTGAGTCGGCGCGACGGGGCAGTCATGTGAACCTCGGGTGTTCGGCGAAGTGGCATGTGCCGAACCTGCCCGAGTCTGGCAGGCGCGCGTGAATGGCGTATGACGATCGTGCAACGTCGGCGATCGCCGCCCGACGGCCGCGATCAGCGGGCGGGCAGGTCCCGCACCGCGGGGTAAC
>JAKFYA010000267.1 GCA_021731095.1 Acidobacteriota bacterium
GCACGATGGCCAGCGTCCAGGCACAGACCTGTGGCATGGTCGAGCACGTGGTGATTGATGGTGGCTCAACGGACGAGAGCGCGGCAGTGATTCGCGCGGGTGCCGAAGGGCTGGCGTGCTGGGTGAGCGAGCCCGACAGGGGTATCTACCACGCCATGAACAAGGGCATCGGGATGGCGACGCGGACCTACCTGCTGTTCCTGAACTCCGGCGATTGCTTCAACGGCTCCGATGCCCTGGCCCGGCTGCTTGCGGGCGGACAGGGGGAGGACCTCGTGTACGGGGACCTGTTGCTGGAGAGCGACGGTGTGCGGCGGCTGCGGACCTATCCGGACACGCTCACTTTCGACCATTTCAGGAAGACCTCCCTGCCCCATCCGTGCACGCTCATCCGGCGTGCCCTTCTGGCATCGATGCAGGGTTACGACGAGAGCGTCCCGATTGTCGCGGACTGGGTGTTCTTCATGAACGCTGTCTGCCTGCACGGAGCGTCCTACCGGCACGTCGCCCATCCGATCTCCGTGTTCACGACAGATGGCCTGAGCTCCCTGCCGGCCAATCAGGCCCTCGTGCAGCGCGAGCGCCTGGCCGCCCTGCAGAAGTACTACGGTGCCTTCCTGCCCGACTACGAGCAGCACGAGGCACGCGTGGCGGAACTGCGCAGATTCTGGTGCCGGGCCGGCCGCACGCTTGACCGCGTGGCCCGCAAGGCCTGGGGACCGCGCCGGACGACAGCAGCAGGTGACTGAGCCACTCGTATCGGTCGTCATTCCGTGCCACGGGCACGCCCGCTTCCTCACGGAGTGCGTGGACAGTCTCCTGGCCCAGACCGATCCCCACTGGGAGGCCATCATCGTCAACGATGGGTCGACCGACGACACGCGGGCTGTCGCGCAGGCGCTGGTGGCGCGCGACCCACGGATTCGGTACGTGGAGCAGGAACATGGTGGGCAGGCGTCCGCGAGAAACGCGGGCCTGCGGAACGCACGAGGTCGCTGGATCCAGTTCCTCGACGCCGACGACCTCATCGAGCCCCGCAAGCTGGAAGTGCAGCTGGCTCACCTGCTCCCGCATGCAGAGGTCGCGGTCTGCTATTGCGCCTACTGGCGCGGGGAGGCACTCAACGCGAAGGCCAGAGCGACCTGGACCTATGTGTCCTGCGAGTTCGTGCTCGCGCGACCCGTGTACGACATGGCGCTGCGCTGGGAGTGGGCCTTCAGCATTCCGATTCACACGCCCCTGTTCGATGCCCGCCTGTTCAGGGAGCTCGGCGTCCGGTTCGACCAGTCGCTGCCCACCAATGAGGACTGGGACATGTGGATGCAGGTGCTGCGGCACACGCCAACCATCATCTACATTCCGGAGGAGCTGGCCATCTACAGGCTGAGCGAGGGTTCCGTGACGAGCGACCGCACGCGCATGCGGCAGGGCTTTGCGACGGCGGTCCACAATCAGCGGAAGGCGCACGCCGACGACGAGGGCGTCGCAAGGTGCCTCGACCTCACGCTGCGCCTGATCGACCACCACTACGGACATGGTCTGCGCGCCCGCCTGCGGATCTGGCTGGACAGTAACCGCGCCTACCGGTCTCGCTGTCCGTGGCCAATCCAGCAGTTCATTGCCAGACGGCTCGGTCCGCCGTCATTGCCGTCGGACGTGTACCCGGCGATACCTGCCTAGCGACCCTCTGTCTGGGGTTGCGTCATTCACGCGTCCAGGATTCGCCGTCCTGGGCAATCCGGCCTTCGCGCGCCAGCTTGACGAGGTGCGCCACCACGGTCTCTCTCGCATATTTCGCCAGTTTGCCCTCGAGGTGGCCGTACAGTCGCCGGGTCACGTCGTCGGCCGTCCTGTCGCCCATGTCGAGGGCGCCAAGGACCTGGGCATCCCGCTCGCGCCGGTGGGCGAGATACAGGCGCAGCAGCCGAGTCGGATCTTCGATGATTGGCCCGTGGGCCGGGAGCATCCGTCTGGGTTCGAGCCCGCCGACCCGTCGCAACGAGGCGAGATAGGCCGTCAGGTCGCCGCCGGTGCTCACCGGAATGACCACTGTCGAACCCTGAATCGCCAAGTCGCCACAGTACAGGTCGCGCGCCTCCCCATCCCAGAAGCAGATGTGGTCTGGCGCGTGTCCGGGTGTCGCTACCACCTCGAGCATGCCGTCCCCGGCCTCGACACGCTGCCCGTCTGCAAGCGGCTCCCAGGTGACGCCATACCGGCTGTCTCTCTCCGGGTGCAGAGTCTTGGCAAAGCGCGTCTCGGGATGACGCGCATGCAGGGCGTCGCAGCCCGACACGTGGTCACCGTGGAAGTGCGTCACCACCACGAGGTCCAGCGGCCGACCGGCCAGGGCCTCGTCAAGGGCATCGAGGTGGTCGGGCAGACCCGTGCCGGCATCAATCAGCACAGTGCACCGGCCCGGCAGCAGCCAGGTCATGTTCTCGGCCTGCGACGCAGGACCGGGGTTGCGGGCAGGAATCGGGACGGGGGTCAGAAGTGCACCCTGAGACGTGCGTACACAAAGTCGCGCCGGGACAACCGGCTGAGTGTGTCCCGGCCTTCTCCGCGCAGCCAGCCGCCGGACACTTCCAGGGACACATCGTCTCGCAGGCTGACAGAGCCGATGCCTCGCACAAACGCGCTCTGCTCACCCGGGTTCCACGCCGCCAGCAGGCGCACGGACCGTGTCTCGCGCGCGAAGGTCCGTTCTGCAGAGCCGATCAGCAACGCATCGGTGGCGTTGACATCCGGATCGAGACGGAGGGCCGGCGCGAACCGGGACTCGACCCGACGGCGGGACACCACCATGTTGCCACTCACGCGGTAGCTGCCCGCCTTGCGGTCCACGCCAAGCCCAACCTCGAGCGAACGGCCGGCCAGGGCCGCCGGCGGTGTCTCTGCCTGCAGCGTGTCCTCGGGAAACCAGGCCGCTTCGCCGCGCACGCCCCAGGCGCCCTGCACGGTCTCGAAGTCGCCGGCCAGCATCGTGAACCGGGGAAAGGTCTGGAACAGGTTGTGGACCGGTGGTCCCGGCGCAAAGGTCGGCAGTGCAGGGCCCAGCGTGAGCTGCCCGAAGGGTTCAAAGCCCCGGAAAATGGAAC
>JAKFYA010000477.1 GCA_021731095.1 Acidobacteriota bacterium
GCTTCCTCAACGTGTGCATCTATCGGTTGCCTCGCCGGGAGTCGCTGCTCTGGCCGGGGTCGCACTGTCCCTCCTGCACCCGGACCCTGGCCTGGTTCGAGAATGTGCCGGTCGTGAGCTGGCTGGTGCTGCGCGGACGATGCCGCGGCTGTCACGCGCCAATTCCGGTGCAGTATCCCCTGGTCGAACTGGCGACCTGCGCCCTGTGGGGGCTGGCCGCGGCGTTGACAGGACTGGAGTGGCTGCTGGCGGCGCGTCTCCTGTTCGTGAGTGCCCTCGTGGTGTTGTTCGTCATCGATCTCCGGCATCGCATTCTGCCGGACGCCATCACCCTGTCCGGCATTGCCGTGGGTCTGGTGGCCAGTGTGTGGGTGCCTCCGGGCCTGTGGGCCGCCGCCCTCGGCGCCCTGCTGGGTGGTGGGAGCCTGTGGGCGCTGTCCGAGGCGTACTTCCGTCTGCGGGGGCATGAGGGCCTCGGTTTCGGCGATGTGAAGATGCTGGCGATGATCGGCGCCTTTCTTGGCTGGAAACTGGTACTGGTCACGCTGTTCCTGGCCTCGTTGTCAGGGTCGGTGCTGGGCGTCGGTCTGATGGCGCTGGGACGGGGAGGGCTGCAGTCGGCGCTGCCCTTTGGCACATTTCTCGCGGTGGGCGCGGTCGTGGCGGCGTTCGGCGGGGACGCCGTGCTGGCCTGGTATCTGGGGCTCTATCCATGACGCCGCAGTACGGGTATGCCCTCATCGGGTTGACGGCCATTGTTGGCCTGCTCGCCGGATTGCTGGCCTTTGCCGGATTGCGGCTGGTCGCCGCCGCGCGGGAGACAGGTGTGTCGTCGCGTCCTGGCGGAGGAGAGCTGGCGCTGATGGCCAGTGCGCTCCAGGCCGCCACCACACGCCTCCAGACCCAGGAACAGACGCTCAGCGAGCGGGCTGAGGCGTCGGAGCGGCTCTATCGGGAGATTGTCGCCAGCATGCCCGTCGGGCTCCTGGTCGTCGACCCGTCGGGCGAGGTGCAGATGCTGAACCCGGCCGGGCGCCAGATGCTCGGCATCGGGGCGGAGGTGCCGCTTGGCGAGGTCCGCGCGCAGGTGGCGCCTGATGCGGCGCTGCTGACGACGGTCGACGACGTGCTGCGTACCCACGAGCCGATCACGCGCCGTGGGGTGCTCCACGTCGTCAACGGCCGCGAGCGCCAGTTGGGGTTGACGGGGTCGTCGCTGCAGGGGGCCGGTGGGGCGCACGGTGCCATCTGCCTGTTCTCGGATCTGACAGCCGTCATCCAGATGGAGGAACAGCTTCGGCTGAAAGAGGCGCTGGCCAGACTCGGTGAGATGACCGCCGGTATTGCCCACGAGTTCCGGAATGGCCTGGCGACCATCCACGGCTACAGCCGGCTGATGCCGGCCGAGGCGCTGCCGGAGCCGTTTCGTCCCTACGTCGCCGCCATCCGGGCCGAGGCCGAGGCGCTGGGACGGGTGGTGACGAACTTTCTCACCTTTGCCAGACCCGACTCGGTGCACTTCTTCCCGGTCGACCTGGCCAGCGTGGTGGCGCGCGTGGTGGATGATGCGCGGCACCTGCATCCCGACGCCACCATCGACGTGGACGGACATCTGCCAATGGTGGCTGGCGACGAGGTGCTGCTGCGACAGCTGGTGATGAATCTGGTCCGGAACGGCCTGGAGGCGTGTGCCGGCGTTGGTCGACCGGGGGCGATCCTGATCGAGGCACAGCGTGACGACGTGGCCCAGGTCTGCCGGCTTGTGGTGCATGACGGTGGTCCCGGCGTGGAGCCCGGGCTGCGGGACCGCGTGTTCCAGCCGTTCTTCACGGCGCGTCCCGGAGGAACCGGGCTGGGCCTGGCCATCGTGCAGAAGGTGGCGGTCATGCACAACGGCCGGGCCACCATCGAAGCCTCCACCCGGCTGTCGGGTGCGGCTGTGCGGGTGACCCTGCCGCTTGAGGGGATGGCATGACGCCGACCCACCACGCATCGAAGGGCTACACCCTGATTGACCTGCTGATGGTGCTCGCGTTGATCGGCGTGGTGTCGGCCGTGGCGCTTCCGGGCCTGCAGGGCGTTGCGCTCTCGATGCGCGTAGGACAGGGGGCCCGCGAGGTGGAACGGGAACTGCAATCAGCTCGCCTGGCGGCGGTATCCAGCAACAGGCCCGTGCGCGTCCGGTTCAACTGCCCTGAGGCTGGAGCCTATCGCCTGGTTGAGCTGCTGGGCACGGCGCGCGCGCCGGTGGCGGATGATGCGGCGGCGGACCGGTGCAGCCCGGTGGTGTATCCCTTCCCGCCGGCCGACCGGAATCCCCTCACCCTGCCGAATCTCGATGGCCCGGTGCGACGGCTTCCGCAGGGTGTGACGTTTTCAGCCGCCGCGACGCTGGAGTTCTGGCCGGACGGCAGCGTGCATCAGCAGGTGGGAACCGAGACACCCTGGTTGCCGCTGGGGGCGAACGGCGCCACGATAACCGTGACGCGCGATGGTCGAACCCGCAGTGTGATGGTGAATGGCCTTGGCAAGATTCAACTGCAATCCTGAACGGGAACACGGCTTCTCGCTGGTGGAGGTGATGGTGGCCAGCCTGATCCTGACCACCGGCGTGCTGGCCCTGGCGCAGTTGTTCACGTTGTCCACCACCGCCAACGTGTCGTCGCGGCACACGACCTACACGACCGTGCTGGCTGAGCAGAAGATGGAAGAGCTCCGGGCGCTCACCTGGGGGTTCGACCCGTCAGGGCTGCCGATCAGCGACACCGAGACCGACACCGCGTCTCCCGAGGATGCCACCACGGGGGGGACCGGCCTCTCGCCTTCGCCCGCCGCCAGCCTGCAGGCCAACACGGCCGGGTATGCCGATTACGTCGACCAGCACGGGCAGAAGCTGGGTGGCGGCTCGACGCCGCCGGCAGGTGCCGTGTATGTCAGGCGCTGGTCGGTCGAGCCACTGCCGACCAATCCGAACAACACGCTGATCCTGCAGGTGCTCGCGTTCCGTGTGCGCGACCGCGGTGCCGCAGACGAAGGGGATGTGGCGCGCATGCCGGACGAGGCCCGCCTCGTCACCGTGAAG
>JAKFYA010000210.1 GCA_021731095.1 Acidobacteriota bacterium
CCACCGAAGCCACCGCCGCCACCGCCAAACCCGCCTTCGGGCTTCGGACGCGCTTCGTTGACCGTGAGAGGACGGCCACCCATCTGGTGCCCATTGAGCTCGCTGGCTGCCTTCTGCGCTTCGTCGTCGGTCGACATCTCGACAAACGCGAAGCCGCGCGCCCGGCCCGTAGCCGCATCGCGCATCACGCGAACGGTCTCGACGTTTCCGGCCTGACTGAACAGCTCCTGAAGCTCCGCTTCACCCGTGCTGTAGGGAAGGTTCCCAACATACAGCCTGCGACCCATACTCACTCCTCACGCAAGGGTGGACCACTCGTCGGCTCTGCAAAGCGGGAGGAAGAGCGAGTCAGGACTGAGCTCGATCGGCACTCGGCGCGGGCGAAGCAGGCGGGAGAAAGCCACCAGACGTCGCGTAGTCTAGCACAGGGCACCGAGCCAATCAGGGTGGTCCTTAGGCGGTTTGGGTGACCACCCCGTCCCGCATCATCACCACTTTGGTGGCCGCCGCTCGTGCGAAATCCTCGTCGTGGGTAGCGACCACCAGGGTCCTGCCCTGTTGCCCGACGAGCGACCTGAGCAGCTGTGCCAGTTCGTGACGCCTGGCCGGATCGAGCGACGCGGTCGGCTCGTCCATCAGCAAGACTGGGGGATCGGTGGCGAGGGCGCGCGCAATCGCTACCCGTTGCGCCTCGCCCCCGGACAATTCGCGCGGCAGCGCCTGGGCGCGATGCTCGACGCCGAGCGCCTTCAGGAGTTCGAGCGCACGCCGCTCGGCATCGGCCGCCGGCACGCGATGGACGTGCACCGGCGCCAGTCGGACATTCTGCGCGGCGGATAGGTGTTCGAACAAGCAGTGGAACTGGAACACCATCCCGACCTTTCGCCTGAGCTGCGCCAGATCCGCCGTGGACGACACCCCGACCGACAGTGCCACTCCGTCCACCGTGACCGCTCCCTCCTCAAATGGCTCCAGCCCGGCGAGCACCCTCAGGACCGTCGTCTTACCGGACCCTGACGCCCCCATCAGCGCGACCACGTCACCGCGCGCGACCTCGAGCGATGCACCATTGAGGATGCGGCGTTCGCCGCGCCGCAGATGCAGGTTCCGGAGGCTGATCACCTTCTCGCTCATGCCGTCGGCGCCTTCCAGCGCTGCTCGAGCCGCCGTGCGAGCGACGACAACGGCAACGACATGGTGAGATAGAGCGCAGCGCACAGCGTGCCGGGAATCACCCAGCTTCCGAGGTTGGTCGCAAATACTTGCGTCTGCTTCGTCAGCTCCATCACCGTGAGCACAGAGACCAACGACGAGTCCTTGAGCAGCGCCACAAAATCGTTGGTCATCGGCGCCAGTGCCAGTCTGAAGGCCTGCGGACCACGAATGAGCCGCAGGATCTGCCGCTCGGTGAAGCCGAGCGTGCGCGCGGCTTCAAGCTGCCCCCTTGGAATCGCCTCGAGCGCACTCCGATAGATTTCGCTTTCGTATGCCGCGTAGTTCAAGGCCAGTCCGAGGAACGCCGCAAGGAACGCCGGCAGTCGAATCGCGGCAGCGATGCCGTAATAGAGAACAAACAGCTGGAGCAGTACCGGCGTGCCGCGCATCAGCTCGACGTAGGCCGTCAGCACTGCGCGCAGCCAGGTGCTGCCATAGACCCGACCGCTGGCGATGAGCACGCCCAGGCTCACAGCCAGCACCATCGACAGCGACGACAGCGCGATGGTCACCACAGAGGCGCGTAGCAGCCCCGGCAGATATCTCAGCGTCGCCCGTCCCCACGACATCGTCGCAGCGCTCTCCCCAATATCCGCCCCGACGACCGCCGTAATCGGCCCTCCGGCCAGCACCTGCTGGAAAAGCGGCGCCTGGTCGTCGTTCCACACCTCCCACTTGCGAAAGACCTGCTCGAGTTCGCCCGAGCGCATCGCCTCCTTCAGAATCTCGTTGACACGATCGCGCAGTGCACCGTTGTGTGGTGCCATCACGCCCACGTAGTGGCTGGTCGCCACTGGCTCGGGCTGGATGGTGTAGCCGGGCGTGCTCGCCTTTCGGCGTTTGGCGAGGACGTTGTCGAGAAGCACGGCATCGAGCCGGCCGATCACCAGGTCCGCGTACGGATGCACGTCGTCTTCATACGACACCGGCACCACGCCATACTGCTGCTCGGCGGTCAACAGGATGTCGTAGGCGATCGTGCCTCCAAGAGTGCCGACGCGTTTTCCGGCCAGATCCTTGAGGGTGCGCAGCCTGGACACGTCCGCATCGCGCACGCTCAGCACTTCGGTGAATTGGTAGTAGGGCACGGTGACGGACATCGCCGTCCGCCGCGCCGGCGTGTCTTCGATACCGCTCAGGCCAATCTCGGCGTCGCCGCGCGCAATCGACTGGTCGATCGACGAGTAGGACACGAAGACCAACTTCGACCGACGCCCAAGTCCGCGCGCAATCAGATTGGCGACTTCAACGTCGAACCCGACCAGCGCATTGGGATCGGTCGGGCTCGCCTCGACGTAGGGCGCGCCCCCTTCGGGATCGCCCGCCCAGCGGAAATCACCAGTCTGGGCCCTCACCAGACTACCGATCGAGCACGCCATCGCCACCGCGAGCAGGACCTGCCTCATCTGCCGTGCGGCTTTGTACCATGAAATAATCCGGCGCATGCGTATCCGGCTCGGCACCGAACGGTTGCTCGCGTCTTCAGCTCTCCGCGGACAACGTGTCGGCATCGTCTGCAATCCCGCCTCTGTTGATCACGAGTTCGTGCATGTCGTCGATCGCCTACTGGCCCACGACGGCGTCACGCTCGGCGCGATCTTCGGACCGCAGCATGGTGTCCATTCGGACGTTCAGGAGAACATGATCGAAACCGGCCACAGCGAGGACGCCGACCGTCGCGTGCCGGTGTATTCGCTGTACAGCGAGACGCGTGTCCCGACGCCGGACATGTTGCGCGGCCTTGACGTGCTCGTCGTCGATCTGCAGGACGTCGGCACCCGGATCTACACCTACATCTACACGATGGCCTACTGCCTGACGGCCGCCAAGCGCAA
>JAKFYA010000031.1 GCA_021731095.1 Acidobacteriota bacterium
AGGCCTATGACGTGACCTACTTCATGGCCAGCACCGACACGGTGGAAGACCAGACCAAGTTCGCCAAGGCCAACAGCGTGACGCTGGGCCAGGGCGACAAGGCGCAGGTGGTCGAGAAAAAGGAAGCGGACTTCCCGATGCTCGGCGACCCGACCAAGGCGACGGCCGACGCGTACGGCGTGATGAAGCAGTACACGCCCACGATGGCGCTGGCCAACCGCTGGACGTTCTACATCGGCAAGGACGGCAAGATCCTGTTCATCGACAAGGCCGTGAAGCCGGCCACGTCGGCCGAGGACATGGCCGCCAAGCTGGGCGAGCTGAAGGTGGCCAAGGCGAAGCGCAAGTAAGAGACGGCGCGGGCTCGTCCCGAGCCTTCCGCAGAAGTCAAAAGGGCCGACCTTCGGGTCGGCCCTTTCTATGTACAATCCCGGGCCATGACACCATCCGCCTTCGATCCGCGGTCCGTCACGGCATATTCCCTCCGCACACCGCTTCGGACGGTCTGCTGCGGGTACACGCCGCGCCGGCCCGCTTTGCGCCGCCTCTCCCTGCTGACGGCACTGACCCTCGTCATCGCAGCCTCCCTTGCCACGACCCAGTCCACAGCCGCGCAAACGGCGCCCAGGACCAGCCAGGACGGGGTGTACACGGCAGCCCAGGCGACGCGCGGCGGGAGCCTGTATTCCGAGAACTGCGCCGCCTGCCATGGTGGGATGCTGGAGGGCGACCCGAATGCGCCGGCGCTGTCGGGTGCCGCGTTTGCCGCCAAGTGGGCGGGCAAGCCCCTGAGCGAGCTGCATGACGTGATGCGGAGCACCATGCCGCAGAACTTCCCCGGTGGGCTGAGCCGGCAGCAGAACGCCGACCTCCTGGCCTACCTGCTGCAGCGGAACCGGATGCCCGCCGGCCAGGCAGAGCTGCCGGCCCAGACGGAGGCGCTGGGGGCCATTCGCTTCGCGGCCCCGGCTGCCGCGGCTGGTGCAACGGCCCAGACGCCTGCGGCCGCCCCGGCCAGGCCGGCCTCACCAACGGCCGCAGCGCTGGCACCCGTGGACGGTGGCTTCTACACCGTGGAACAGGCCGACCGCGGCAAGCTGCAGTTCGACAAGGTGTGCACGCCCTGCCACGTGGCGGCCGGGCAGATGCCCAGGCCAGGCCCCAGCGGCCGTGGCTTCTGGCTGGGGAGCCAACACCTCCTCCTGAGTCTCGGAGGCACCTATACCCACAAGTATCCGAGCGTCTACCACCTGTTCCGTCGCATCCGCGACTCCATGCCGTCGTCGGATGCCGACAGCGTCAGTGAGGCCGCGAAGGTGGACATCGTGGCCTATCTGTTGCGCGAGGGTGGATTTGCACCGGGCCGCACCGCGCTGCCCCTGAACACGACCGCCATGAAGAAGATGCGGCTCGGCGGCCTCGCGGTCGTGGAAAAGGGCTTTGAGCCCGTTTTCAACGGCAAGGACTTCAGCGGACTGGGCTTTCTCCTGGGTCCGAACTGTCGTCCGCAACCCGAGGGGTGCGGACGCACGGAACCCGGCAACATCTTCCGTGCCGAGAACGGCAGCATCGTGACCACCGGCAAGGTGCAGGGCTACATGTATACGCAGAAGAAGTATCAGAACTTCACCCTGCGGTTTGATGTGCGGCACGTGCCCCCGGCCGACTGGGACCCGACCGAGGACTTCTTCGACGGCAATAGCGGCTACCTGTTGTTCGTCACCGAGCACCGTGTGTGGCCCAAGGGCATCGAGATTCAGGGCAACCACATGACCATGCTGAGCCCCATCGGCATGGACGCCATGGCCAAGTACACCGAGGACCACGAGGCACTCGTGCGGGCGCGGAAGCCCGCGGGCCAGTGGCAGTCCGTGGAAATCGTGTCGAAGGATGGCCAGGTGAAGAGCTACCTGAACGGCGTGCTCGTCTCCACAGTGACCGAGCATGAGTTCAAGGCCCCGGGCTACATCGGCTTCCAGTCTGAAGGCGCGGAGCTGCACTGGCGCAACATCCGGATTCGCCCCGAGTAGGCGACGGGCCCAGCTTTTTTCGATGGCCCACGCGCGCCCGGGGTCACACCCCCGGCGCGCGTGGTATTATTCGGTGTTCCCCGCCGGGCCGGCGTAGCTCAGTTGGTAGAGCAGCTGATTCGTAATCAGCAGGTCACCCGTTCAAGTCGGGTCGCCGGCTCCAGTTCCAAACCCCACCGCACCAACACCTTACGGTCGAACCCGAATGCTCCTCCCTCTGGAGCATGACGGGCGGTATTGCAACGCACTTGCAACGCCCGGCTTAGTTCACTCTTTCAACTGAGCCGTTCGCCTCTTCGCCAACCAACTGACCCGCACTGCGCCTTGCCGTCACCGCACTAGGAACAGTGAACTCAGATCGCCCGGCTTGGTCCGCATCACGACTCCGCATAGCTGAGTGGAGCGCCATTTTCGACGCCTGCAGATACCTGCTTGTCGTGGTGATGTTCGCGTGGTCCAGGAACCGTTGGATGTCATGCAAATAGAACCGACCTGACTCCAGGAACCGCGAACCTGCCTCACGCCGCAAGTCATGAAAGTGCAGCCCACATATTCCGGCGCGCTTGTTCGTTAGCCGCCACGCTGTGCTCACGGACGCGACCCGCTCCCCTGTCGGAGTGCCGAATACATACGCATCCCTCAACATGGGACGCCCTGCAGGGTCCAACCTCCGCATCTCCAGCACCGCCCGCAACCTATCGGAGATTGGCAACAGGCGATCCCTCCCGGCCTTGGTCTTCTTAGCCGGAATGTGCAGTTCGCTTTTCTCTAGGTTGACTTGCCCCCACTGAAGCGAAAGGAGTTCTTCCTTTCTGCAGCAGGTCTCAAGGGCAGCAATCACCAGCGCCTGAAGGTGTGGGTTGCCGTGCTTGAGCAACAGTTCTTCCTCTCCCGGCTCAAGGCGTCTGAATCGTGCCGACTCACGATAGAGACTCACCACGGCGAGGCCTTCAGTCTTGAACGGCGTTCGGGTAATCAGCTCCTTCTTGATGGCCCAGTTGAAGCAAGCACGCAAC
>JAKFYA010000276.1 GCA_021731095.1 Acidobacteriota bacterium
TTGAGATGATGGTGGATGCCGACCTCGAGCGCCACACCAGGGCGCGGCGATGAGCGGAGCCCACGTCCTGCTCGACAAGATTCGGCACAAGCAGGCGCGTGTCGGCATCATCGGGCTAGGGTACGTCGGGCTGCCGCTGGCGCTCGAGTTTGCCCGTCATGGCTTCGAGGTGGTCGGCTTCGACGTCGACGCGCGCAAGAACGCCGAGATCAACGCTGGACGCAGCTATATCCCTGATGTCTTGACGGCCCATCTGGCCGAGGTCGTCACGGCCGGCCGGCTGCGTGCGACCTCCGACATGAAGGCGCTGCGTGACATGGATGTCATCGACATCTGCGTGCCGACGCCACTGCGCAAGACAAAAGATCCTGACCTGTCGTACGTCGTGAAGGCCGTCGAGTCCGTGGTCAAGGGGCTGCGCCCAGGCCAGCTGGTGATCCTCGAGTCGACGACGTATCCGGGCACGACCGATGAAGTGGTGCAGCCCATGCTCGAAGCCACCGGTTTGGTCGCCGAGCAGGACTTCTTTCTGGCGTTCTCTCCTGAGCGCGTCGATCCAGGCAACACTCAGTACACGACCAAGTCGATTCCCAAGGTGGTTGGTGGGATCGGCGCCAGAAGTACAGAAGCGGCGGCGCTGTTCTATGGCTCGGTCCTGACGACTGTCGTCCCCGTCAGCTCGACGCGCGTCGCAGAGATGGTGAAGCTGCTCGAGAACACGTTCCGTGCCGTCAATATCGGACTGGTCAATGAGCTGGCGCTGATGAGTCGCAAGATGAACATCGACGTCTGGGAAGTGATCGATGCGGCGAAGACAAAGCCGTTTGGCTTCATGCCGTTCTACCCAGGTCCGGGCCTGGGCGGCCATTGCATTCCGATCGATCCCTTCTACCTGTCGTGGAAGGCTCGGCAGAGTGGATTCGAGTGCCGGTTCATCGAGCTGGCCGGTCAGGTGAACGGCTCAATGCCGGAGTACGTGGTCTCTCGCGTCAGCGACGCACTCAATTCGGCGAAGAAGCCCGTCAACGGCTCTCGGGTGCACTTGTTTGGCGTGGCCTACAAGAAGGACGTCAATGACGTCCGTGAGTCGCCGGCGCTCGATGTCATCACGTTGCTGAAACAGCGAGGCGCGATCGTCAGCTACACCGATCCCTACATTCCGCAGATCGACGAGCATGGTGTGTCCCTCTCATCGATAGACGCGGAGGAGGCGCTGCGTGGCGGTTGTGATTGTGCCGTGCTGACGACTGATCACTCGGCGTTCGACTACACCCGCCTGGCCGCGCTTCCACTGATCGTCGATACGCGGAACGCCCTCAAGCATTTCCACGGCGATAACATCGTCAGACTGTAGCGGGCCGGCCGCGGCGTTCCGTCAGCGCCGAGGTGTAGATTCGATCGATGTCGTCAACAAGCCTGACGTGTGAGTAGCGTGCTCTGGCGAGGAGGCGACCGGCCTGGCCCATCTCCGCGCGCCGTGCCGGGCTCGTCGCCAGCTGCACCAGCGCATCGGCCAGCGCCGTGACGTTACCCACCGGGACGAGCAGTCCGCTGACGCCATCCTCCACGACGTCGGGCACGCCGCCAACCGACGTCGACACCACCGGCAGGCCTGCGGCCATGGCTTCGATGGCGGCCACCGGCGTTCCCTCATTCAACGACGACAGCACGCACAGATCGATCGTCGCCTGATAGCGGCACAGGTCGTCCACCCAGCCGAGGAAGTGCACGCGCGCATCGACGCCGAGTTGGCGTACCAGGTCGGCAACGCGCTCCCGCTCCGGCCCATCGCCCGCCAGCACCAGGTGCAGATGGGGTACCTGCTCTGCGGCTCTGGCAAACGCACGCACCAGCGTCGGCAGGTCTTTCACAGCCACCATGCGGCCCGCGAAGCCAACGACGGTGTCGGTTGCCGTCGCACCGATGGCTCCTCGCATGGAGGGGGCGCCAGGTTCCAGGGCGAACAGCTGGTCGAGATCCAGGCCGAGCGGCACAGCCAGGGTCTTGGCGGCCGGTGCAATGCGAAAGCGTTCGACGATGTCGTGCTGTTGCCGGCTGGAGATCGTGATGATGCGGTCCGAGATTCCAGCGAGCCTGCGCTCGGTCATTCGAATCAATGCGTTCATCGTCGGCGAGAAGTAGCCCTCGAAGACATGGCCGTGGAACGTGTGAACGACGATAGCCCGTCGTGAACGCCGCCGCGTGGCGTTGTAGACGACGGCCGCGACGCGCCCAAGGGCGCCCGCTTTGGCGGTGTGGGTATGCACGACATCCGGCTGCGAGCGAAATAGCTCCCGCAAGAGCGCGACGAAGGCGCGGACGTCACTGGTGGCGCTGACGCGTCGTCCGAGATGGGCGTGATGAGCCAGCGGAATGCCGGTCTCTAGCGCCAGTCGATCGAGCGAGGCTTCGCCCCGATCCAGTGAACCATAGACCAGCAGCGTCTGGTGGCCGCGCGCCTGCAGTCCAGCGTTCAGCAAAGTGACATGACGGGCCGGACCGCCGACATTCAGCCGCGCGATGATGCGGAGGATCTTCAAGAAGCGCAACCTGTTCGATGCGATAATTCCGTACCGCCACCGTAGCACCGATCACCATGGCCGCACCAGCCGACAGGGTCACGCCTGTCGCCGCCCCTCGCCCCTCGCCCCTTGTCTCGCGTCTCGCTGTGGGCGGCGTCTGTTCTGACGTTTGTGCTCCTCAGCCCCTTCTGCAGGCGGGAAGTCTCGGCGCGCTGAGGCAGCGATTCTCGAGGGATTGCCGCGGGTGAGTCAGCCATTGATTCTTCCGTCTGCCACCGCGGCGGTGTCGCACCTGACGCGCGATTGGCGGTTTGTCGCGTCGTCGCCGACACCACTGGCCCGCCTGGCCCGGCTCAAGACCGTCATCACCGGAGTGCGGCCGGCGCCGCCAAGCCGCGCGCTTCGGGTACTGCAGGACTCGCCGCGCTGGAACGGCTACTTTCTGTTTCTTGGCGACGGACAATTGACGCCACGCCACCGCTATACGTTGACCAGACTCCGGATGCTGCGCGGGCGGCTGTT
>JAKFYA010000466.1 GCA_021731095.1 Acidobacteriota bacterium
GTGCAGCGGGTGGACGCCACCATCGGGCCGCGTGCCGGCGCGGCCGCCTCGTCCTACGGCGGCGCGCCGATCCGGTGGGGCGGTCAGACGATCGGTGTCCTGCAGGTCTGCTGGCCAGGGCGGGACGGCGTGAGCGCGGGCGACTGGGATCCCATTCTGTCGGCCGCGGTCGTGGCGATGGCGCCGGTGCTGGCCGCAGAGCGCGCGCGCCGAGCCAGACCATCCGGTCCTGTTGCCGAGCTGCTCGGCTCGAGTGACGCAATGGCCCAGGTGCGCGCCGCCGTCGAGCGCGCCGCAACGGCGCCCTTCGCCGTGCTGATCGAAGGCGAGAGCGGTAGCGGAAAAGAGCTGGTGGCTCGCGCGTTGCACAGACGCAGCGCCCGTCGAGATCGGGGCTGTTGCTCGGTCAACTGCGCCGCCCTCCCTGACGACCTGCTGGAGTCGGAACTCTTTGGCCACGCCCGTGGCGCATTCACGGGCGCGATGGCCGAGCGCGTCGGCGTCTTCGAGGAGGCGCACGGCGGCACGTTGTTCCTCGACGAAGTGGGGGAGTTGTCGGCGCGGGCCCAAGCCAAGCTGCTCCGCGCCATTCAGGAAGGTGAAATCCGTCGCGTCGGCGAAAACACGCCCCGCCGCGTGGACGTCCGGATCGTCGCTGCGACCAACCGCCGCCTTCATGAAGAAGTGCGGACGGGACGCTTCAGGCAGGATCTGCTCTACCGGCTGGATGTGATTCGCATTGCCCTGCCGCCGCTGCGAGATCGTGCCGAGGACGTGGCGTTGCTCGCCGAGCACTTCTGGAGAGACGCCGCAGCCCGTGTCAGTAGTCGGGCGACGCTCAGCGTGGCGACCCTGGCCGCATTGGCGCGCTATGATTGGCCCGGCAATGTTCGTGAGTTACAGAACGTGCTCGCTTCGCTCGTCGTGCGCGTCCCGGCTCGTGGCGTGGTGATGCCTTCGTCACTGCCGGCCGCGTTTCACGCGTCGGCGTCGGCGGAGGGATGCCGGCTCGATATGGCGAAGCGACGTTTCGAGGCGGCGTTTGTGCGTGACGCTCTGGCACGCGCCGGCGGCCATCGCACGAAGGCCGCAGAGGAATTGGGAGTGACCAGGCAGGGTCTGACCAAGCTGATTGCCCGGCTCGGTCTCGACGCCGCCAAACAACACAACATGCCTCAGTCGAGCGCCCTGTGACGACACATTCGACCTCGAGACTCGGCCGCTGATGCTGCGGCTGTTCCTCAGGCGAGTGCTACTGACGATTCCGGTCCTGATCGGCGTCGCCACGCTGGTATTTTCGCTGGTCCACCTGGTGCCGGGCGATCCGGTGCAGGCGATGCTCGGTGAGAGTGCGTCGCCGCAGGACGTGACACAGCTGCGCCACACCCTTGGTCTGGACCGCCCGCTGCTGGTCCAGTACGCCCTGTTCATGACGGGCGCCGCCACTGGGGATCTTGGTACGTCGCTGCGGACCAATCAGCCGGTGACCGCTGTGATCGCCGAGCGTATGCCGGCGACGGTGCAACTCGCCCTGTCGGCCATGCTCGTCGCGACCCTCGTGGCCCTGCCGCTGGGCATTGTGGCGGCCGTGCGCGCCGGCACGGGCATTGATCGGCTGGCGACGACGGTGGCGCTCATCGGCGTGTCGATGCCCAGCTTCTGGCTCGGCCCGTTGCTGGCGATTCTGTTCTCGGTGGAACTGGGCTGGCTTCCGGTGTCTGGCCGAGGGACGTTCGGCCATCTGGTGCTTCCGGCTGTGACGCTCGGTGCGCCACTGGCCGCGGTGCTCGCTCGCCTGACCCGAGCCAGCGTCCTTGAAGAGTTGCGCGAACTGTACGTCCTGGCCGCGCGGGCGCGCGGCGTCTCACGAGTGCGTACGGTACTTGCGCACGCCTTTCGCAATAGCCTCATCCCGGTGGTCACCGTGTTTGGTCTACTCTTCGGGTCCGTTCTGACAGGGGCCGTGATTACCGAGACGATTTTTTCCTGGCCGGGTGTGGGCCGACTGCTCGTGCAGTCCATTGCCGCGCGAGACTACCCGGCGGTGCAGGGGTGCATCCTGCTCATCGCTCTGACCTACGTGGTCGTCAACGTTGCCGTCGACCTGCTCTACGGCGTGCTCGATCCTCGCGTTCGTGCCGAGTAGTCGCCATGTACAGGGTTGGCCTCTTCCTCGTCGTGGTCGCGTTTGCAGCGGCCGTCATCGGTCCGGCGGTATTGCCCTTTGACGTGTCGTCGCAGGCGCTCGCGCTGCGCCTGGCACCGCCGTCTGCCTCGCATCTATTCGGCCTCGATGAACTGGGACGAGACATTCTCGTCCGCGTCCTCGCGGGCGCGCGCATCTCGTTCCTGGTCGGCCTGACGGTTGTGAGCGTCTCGGCGGTCATCGGTACGCTCCTCGGCTCAGTGGCCGGGTACTTCGGCGGATGGGTGGACGATGTGATCAGCCGCGTGATTGACGTGTTGCTGGCGTTTCCCGGCCTGCTGCTGGCGATTGCTCTCGTGGCCGTGCTCGGGCCGAGCCTCCTCAACGTGTTGTTCGCGCTTACCGTCATTGGCTGGGTCAGCTATGCGCGGTTGGTGCGCGGGCAGGTGCTGCGCGCTCGCGAGTTCGAATACGTGCAGGCGGCACGGGCGCTTGGCGCGGGCACGCCGCGAGTGCTGTGGCGGCACGTGATCCCGACCGCGGTGCCGGCGATCGTGGTTCAGGCCACGCTAGGCATGGCGGGCGCCATCATTGGGGAGGCCTCGCTCAGCTTCCTCGGCCTTGGTGTGCAGCCGCCGACACCCAGCTGGGGCACGATGTTGAGCGGCGGACGGGCGCACATCCTTGACGCGCCGCACCTGACAATCTTCCCAGGGATCGCCATTGCGCTGCTGGTACTTGGTCTGAACTTCCTTGGCGACGGCCTGCGCGATCGACTCGATCCGAAGACTCAGAAGGCTGGTGTCAGGGTCTGACAGCGAGGCGGCGTTTGAGGGCGAGCAACTTCTGGTTCGAAGGCTCGACTTGAAGGCCCAGGGCGACGGCCAGAGCTGCGG
>JAKFYA010000219.1 GCA_021731095.1 Acidobacteriota bacterium
CTGTCGCTGGGCCGGACTGCTCGGCCCACGCGATCAGGCGCGACGGGGTCCACTCCGCGTGGGCGCGATGCGCCTGCGGCATGTGCGCGACGAGCGTCGCAAAGTGGCCGCGTCCGGTGCGGCGCGCATGCGAGGCCACGCGCCGGCCTTTCGAGAACACTTCGATGGTGCTGGCGGTCGCCCGCGTGTCGACCTGGGCGTGCACCAGTTGATACGGCACGCTGTAGAAGTTGTGGGCGACCTCGACGTGATAGTCGATGTTGACGCGACAGCCTTTCCATTCCGCCAGCTCGTACCGGGTGGTCGGCAGCGGGCGGAGGGCCGGGCGATCGAGCTGCTCGAAGAGGGCGCGGCGACTCACGCCGACGACCTTCATCGGCCGGTCATTCACGACGTCGAGGCGCTCGCGGATCGCGGCATTGAGATCGGTGAGCGTGAAGAAGGTCCGGTGACGCAGCGCGGCGAGGACCCAGCGTTGCGCGATTTGGACGCTCACCTCGGCTTTCGGCTTGTCCTTCGGGCGCGCCACGCGCGTCGGAATCACCACCGCGCCGTAATGCTGCGCGAGTTCCTCGTAGGTGCGGTTGATCTCGGGCTCGTACGCGTGCGCCAGCGTCACGCCGCTCTTCAGGTTGTCCGGCACCCAGATCGCGGCACTGCCTTGGAAGTACTCCAGCATGCGGACATGGGCACCGACCCACGACGGCAGGTCCTGCCGGGTCGTGGCCTCCGCGTAGATCAGGCCGCTCGCGCCGAGCACCCCGACGAAGAGCTCCACGAGGACCTCTTCGCCCGTGGCCGGATCGACCAGCGCCGGCCGCGTGCCGGAGAAGTCCACAAACAGCTTCTCCCCGGCGCGATGTACCTGGCGCATCGACGGCTTGAGGGCACGGCGCCACCGGCGATAGCGCTCGCAGAATTGGCTATACGCGTACCCCTCGGGATGCGCCGCCCGGTACTCCTGCCAGAGCAGCGCCAGCGTCACGCCGGCTTTCTTCAGTTCCTGATGGGTCTCGGCCCAGGTGGGCACGGCGCGGTCAGGGACCAGCGCGGATCGTTGAAACAGGCGCGCCTCGAGCCCGCTGTCATCGAGGTCCGCGGGTAAGGGCCACGACAACCCGGCCGCCGCCGCGCGTTGCAGGTAGGCGGTCACGGTGCCGAGCCCGACGCCGCACGCCTGCGCGATGGCGCGCTGCGGGAGTCCAGCCTCGTACTTTAAGCGCAGCAGATCACGGAGTTTTCGCATCGGTAGCCTCGAGGCTGCCATCCTGGCGTCCTTTCGTTGGAGGAAAGGCTCAGGATCGTTGAGCTACCGATGAGCGTGCAGCTTGGCCCAGAACCCGATGTTCACGATCACCGGAATCCGTGTTCACCATGCCGGAATCGGCGTTCAGCATGGCCGGAATCCGTGTTCAGCATGGCCGGAATCGGTGTTCAGCTTCGGGCGGAATCCGTGTTCAGCTTCGACCGGAATGGGCGTTCAGGATGGGCCGGAGCGCGCATTAAGGACGAAGTATCGGAATGCCTGATACTCGATCTCGCATTTCATTTCGGCCACGTAAATCTTGTTCGAAGCGCGGTTTCGGAACGTGAAGTCCAGCGTTGATCCTTTCGCCGCGCCATCGAAGCAGACCGTGGGCCGCCCGAGGTCTTCGTAGGGAGAGCCGGGGGAGGCCGCCCATAGCCGCACGATGTCTTCGCTGAAGATTCCGAAGACCCGGGCCAGAAACTTCCCGCGGTGACGGTCCGCAGGCGCCTGGAACAGGTCTACGAATTGAGACCCCATTGGCTACTCGGCGGACGTGCGACTCTGATCGGGCGCGTCACGGCGGGTTGGTCGCATCGCCGGGACGGGCGGGCGGTCGAGGCCCGAAGAGTCGAACAGGCTCACGGCCAGTAATACTTATAGTCTCTGGTGCCCTCGCGTCAATTCCAGCCACGCTTCGCCGTGTGGGCGACCTACGGGCGGAGTTTGGCGGCCGAGTGCGAGAGCTGCGCAAGGCGCGAGGTCTTTCACAGGAGGAACTGGCCCACCGCGCGGGATTGCACTACACCTACATCGGCGGAATTGAGCGGGGTGAACGGAATCCAGCTCTCGTCAATATCGGGCGCATCGCTGCGGCTCTGAAGGTCCCCTTGGTCGAACTATTTTCAGGCCTGCGGAATCGCTAGCGTCAGATTTCGGTGTTGATCCTTTCGGCCTAGCCGTCTAGAATTCAGCTCACAGCCTGCGCCACCGAATCGGCGTCGGCACACGCCCGCAACCGTCCGCAATGACGGGCCACCGACGACCACCCCGGTCGTTGCGTCACTTGGGCACCTCTTTCGTGAGGTGACTCAGTGGACGCTCCACAAATCTGCAAGATCCCGATCGCACAGCGCCACCCACTACAGCTTGGGCGAAGGTTAAATCTTCTGTTTGCGGCACGAATCTCGTTGCGACTTCCTCGGTGTCGCCGCTCATGTGAAACCGCGGAAATCTGGACCGAGGCTGGGCGGCCTGTCACGACGCGTGGGTTCACGACTTCGGCTTCGGCGACTTTTGGGCGTGCTTGGCCTTCTGCGCCTGCTCGGCTTCCCGCTTGCGATAGGACTCCCCTTCGATCGTGACGATCTCGGCGTGATGCGTGAGCCGATCGATCAAGGCGACGGCGCAGGCGGCGTTCGGGAAGACCGTGTCCCATTGCTTGAAGGCTAAGTTCGTGGTGATGACCAGGGATTTCTCCTCGTAGCGACGGCTCACGACTTGGAAGAGCAGATCGGCGGCGTGCGCGTCATAGGCCAGATAGCCGACCTCGTCGATGGCGAGCAGGCTGGGGCGGAGATAGGTGCGAAGGCGCCGCTGGAGCGCGCGTGCCGTGTCTTGGCTGGTCAGGTCGACGAGCAGATGCACCGCGAAGCGGCTGTGAAATTAGACGTGTGGAACGCCGAGCAGAAGGCGAAGGCGGAGGCAGAACGCAAAGGCCAGCTTCGGAGATTTAGGAAGAGGCAGGCAGGGTAGCCAGTACTGAAGGTTAGGGCGGCCTTCCAGCGCTG
>JAKFYA010000098.1 GCA_021731095.1 Acidobacteriota bacterium
GTGGCGGACGCATCGGCGTGCTGGCCCGGACCTCCTGCGTGGCGGCGCGCCTGGTTCCGCGCAGCATCCGTGACGTCGGCGACATGCTCGACGCTGGCTATGTGCTGGAGGGCAGTGTGCGGCGCGAGCAGGAGCGTGTGCGAATTACCGCGCGCCTCGTCGAGACGTCTGGCGAGACCCACCTCTGGGCGGAAACCTACGAGCGTCGCCTCAGCGACTGCCTTGCGGTCCAGGCCGAGGTGGCAGCCCACATCGCCCGCTCCCTCATGTCCGAGCTGCTGCCGGCAGGTCCCACCGTCGAGGCGGGCCGGGAGCCGGACTCTGCGGCCTATCAGGCCTATCTGAAAGGGCGGTACTACTGGAACAAACCCGGCGACGCCGGGTTGACGGAGGCCGTCCACTACTTCGATCAGGCCCTGGCGCTCGATGGGGCGTTTCCGGCGGCCTTCGCGGCCAAAGCGCAGGCCCTGGTTGCCCAGGCCGAGTACTACAACGGCCGGCCGAAGGCCTTTCTCGAGTCCGCACGTGGCCTGGCGCAGACAGCCATCCGCCTTGACCCGACGCACTACCGTGCCTATGTCGCGCTCGGCGACGTCTGTCGCCTGCTTGAGTGGGACTGGTCCGGGGCCGAAGCGGCCTACCGGACGGCGCTCTCGATGAATCCGAGTCACCACCTGGCCCACCGGGCCTATGGGCTGATGCTCGCGTCGCTCGGACGACGGGACGAGGCGGTACGCGAGGCCGATCGGGCACTGACGCTCGACCCGCTGTGCCTGGTGATCGGCACGAGCGCGGCCTGGGTGCGGTATGCCGTGGGCGACTATCACGCCGTCATCGACCGGTGCCGTCACATCATCGAGATGGATGAACGGTATGGGTTCGGTGCCGCACGACGCCTGCTCGGCGCGGCGTATCTGCAGGTGGGGCGTGAGGCAGACGCCCTGTCAGAGCTGGAGCGGGCGATTGAGGAGTCTGGTCCCGAGCCAATCCCGCTTGCCTGGCTGGCGCACGCGCGAGCCGTGACAGGCGACCGGGCGGGAGCGCGGGACCTCATGGCACGGCTGCAGGCCCGGCGGTGCGACGGTGCGACGCACGTGGCGGCGTACCATCTCGCACTGGCCTGGACCGGTCTGGGTTGCCTGGACGACGCCTTCGCCGCGCTGCATGAGGCCTGCGAGGATCGCGACCCTGTCCTGGCGAGTGTCGCGGTGGAACCGAGGTTCCGTCCGTTGCATCGCGACCGCCGGTTCGGCGCGCTCCTCGCGCGTCTCGGACTGGCGGGCCGCGAGGGGCATGCCGGGGAAGGGCAGCATGACGCGTCCGGGGCGTGAGGTCGGCGGAACCGAGGAGGCATGCTGGCTCGACATCCTCGGAATCGAGCCCGCCGCGCTCGCGTCGGCGAGGCCCGTCTATCGGGCGCTCGCACAGGCCATCGAAACCGCCATCACCGGAGGCGCGGTGCGCCAGGGGACTCGTCTCCCGCCAGAGCGCCTGCTCGCGGAGCTCCTCGGGCTGAGCCGCACGACGGTGGTCCAGGCCTACCGGGAGCTGGAACGGCGTGGGCTGGTTCGCGGGCACGTCGGCCGTGGCACCTACGTGTCAGCGATGCCTGACCCGGAGAGCGCGCCATTCGCCTGGCGTGGCAAGGTGGCCGCCACGGCGTTGCGGAGCCATGGCACGTCCCTGCGGGACCTGATGGGCGATGCGGCCGAACCCCACCGGCTGTCCACGGCGGTCGGCACGCCCGCGCTGGACGTGTTTCCCGTCGAGGCTGTCTCGGAGGCACTCGACCGCGCGATGCGGAGGTACGGCGCAGCCGTGTGGACGCATGGTCCGACCCAGGGTCAGGATGTCCTGCGTGCGCATCTGGCTGCGAGGTACGGCACCGCGCCGTCGCAGACACTGGTACTCAGCGGGGCGCAGCAGGGGCTGGACCTGGTGGCCCGATGCCTCGTTGACCCGGGAGACGTGGTCATCATCGACCGTCCTGGGTATCCCGGGGCGATCCACGCGTTTCGGGAGGCCGGTGCGCGACTGCACGGCTGGGATGTGGTGCGCGGCGACCTGGATGAGCTGGACGATCTGCTGCTGCGCTCTCGTCCCAAGCTGATCTACACCAATCCGACCTTTCAGAATCCGACCGGCTGGACGATGCCGGTGCGCACACGGCGGGCGTTCCTGGCCGTGGCCAGCCGATACCGGGTGCCGGTGGTGGAGGACGACACCTACCGTGAGCTGTATCTGGGGGCGGCCGGACCTCCCACCCTGCAGTCCATGGACCCGCACGCGTGCGTGATTCACCTGAACAGCTTCGGCAAGGTGCTGGCACCTGGTCTCCGCCTGGGATGGTTGTCTGCGGCCGAGCCGATCATCGACCACCTGTCAGCACTGAAGCAGCGGGCCGACCCACAGACGCAGAACCTGGTCCAGTTCCTGGTGGCCGACCTCCTCGACAGTGGGGCCTACGACGCGCACCTTGGCCGGTTGCGCGTCGAACACCGGCGACGGAGTCAGGCGGCAGCGGCGGCCATCCAGCGTGCGATCCGTCCGGAGGTGCTCCGGCTGACAGCCATCCCGTCCGGAGGGCTGTACTTCTGGTGCCGGCTGGCGGCGGACATCGAGAGCCGGGACCTCCTGCGGTCGGCGCTGCCGCACGGGGTGGCGTTCGTGCCGGGCCATGCGTTCTATGCCGATCCGGCCGGCGCACACGAACTGCGGATCTGCTTTGCCACGATTCGACCCTCTGACGCCGAGTCGTTCGGGCAGCGTCTGGCGGCCAGCCTTGAGTCGGCACGCGGCATACTGTCAGTTCGGGATACACTGAACGCTGATCATCGTTAGGTATACCCCCGGTCGCGCCCGCCCGGCCAGTCCCGCCGCGCCATTCCCGCGCCCGCCTTCATCCTTCCGTGGAGCATCGTTCTCGATGAGTTCACCGTCACAGACGGCCAGTACGGTCATCCATCACGACTCCGAATTGCCGCCCCGCGTGGTGCTGGCCAGCATGGCCGGAGTGGTCGCGGCCATGCTGATGG
>JAKFYA010000141.1 GCA_021731095.1 Acidobacteriota bacterium
CCACCATGCCATCGACCGCGGCGTCGAGAAGCGTCTGCCATCCTGAGTCAGCGAGCTGCATAGGAGCCGAGCGAGCAAAATGATTGCCGCACCAGAATGACGGCACAACCCGTGTCGGCACCCGCCAGTGACCTCAGGCGTGAAAGAATTCCCACTATCGAGAATTTTCCCGTCCGACACCTCGCTCCGCGACGACTCTTCAGCTGTATTCAGAGCCATCATCGGCATCGACCTTGCGACAGCGCCTGTCAACCGCCATACCGCGAAGGAGCGAACCGATGTCGCACGTGCACACCCAGCGAGTTTCAATCGAGATGAAGAAGGGTTATCAGCGCTCGAGGCATACATGAAGACCATGAAAGCCGTCGTATTCCACGCCAAGGATCGTATCGCTGTCGAAGAGGTTCCGCGTCCGGTCGCCGGTCCGGGCGAGGCCGTGATCAGGATCACCCTCACAACAATCTGTGGGACGGACGTCCATATTGTTCGCGGTGAGTACCCGGTGCAGTCGGGTCTGATTCTTGGGCACGAGCCGGTTGGCGTGATCGAGGAGCTGGGAGCGGGCCTCGACAAGTTCTACGCGGTCGGCCAGCGAGTCATCGTCGGGGCCATTACACCGTGCGGTCAATGCTTCTACTGTCTCAATGGCTCGCATTCACAATGCGGGGGTCCGCTGGGAGGCTGGAGGTTCGGGAACACCATCAACGGTGCGTGGGCAGAGTACCTCCTCGTTCCCGATGCCAGGGCGAACCTCGCACCCATTCCTAGCAGCCTCTCCGACGAGAGCGTGCTCCTGTGCCCGGACATCTTCTCGACCGGCCTGTCTGGAGCCGAAAGTGGGCGCATCAGAGTCGGTGATTCCGTGGCTGTCTTTGCCCAGGGACCAATAGGCCTCTGCGCGACGGTCGGCGCAAGGCTCAAAGGAGCTTCGCTCATCATCGGTGTTGATCCCAACTCAGATCGACTCGACGTCGCTCACCGGTTTGGTGCGACGGTCACGCTGAACAGCCGTGAAGTGGACGTTGTCGAAGAGATCAAGCGCCTCACCGATGGCCGCGGCGTGGACGTAGCCATCGAAGCGCTCGGGCGCCAAGAGACGTTTGAGAACGCGTTGAAGGCAACGCGTCCCGGCGGCATCGTTTCGAGCCTCGGTGTGTATTCTGGAAAGATCGTCGCGCCCTACGAAGCATTTCACGCCGGCCTTGGCGATCAGACCATTGTCACGACCCTTTGTCCTGGCGGAAAAGAGCGCATGCGAAGGCTGATGGCGATGATCGAGCATGATCGCGTCGATCTGAGCCCGCTCGTGACCCATCGTTTTAGCCTGGATGACATTGAATCGGCCTTCGACTTGTTCAGCAGCGGCCGTGATCACGTTCTGAAAGTCGCTTTGTATCCGGACGCGCGCGCCATAGCGTCTTCACGCGAGCGATCGTACCAGCGCCTCGTCACTGCGACGCCCGGCGACGCGGCGATCTGATCTGGAGCCATTCGTGAGGTATCTCGGAATGGGGTAGTCCTTAGGAACGCCGGTGTGCCGATGCGCGGACTCTCCACAGCTGAAGCCGCAGAACGACTCGCTCGAGGCGGACGGAATGCCCTTCCGGAGGCGCCTTCCGAGGCTCTCTGGAGTCGCCTCGTCCGTCAGTTCAACAGTCCGCTGACCTTCCTCCTGCTGTTTGCGCTGGCTTTCGATTTCGGCCTCTGGGTGTACGAAGGGAAGCAGGGCTGGCCGATCGAGGCAAGCGCCATCGCGCTGATTCTCCTGTTCAACGCCGTCCTTGGCCTGTACCAAGAGTGGCGTTCGGAAGCGGCGCTGGCGCGACTCGAGGTCCTCGCAGGCACGCACGCCTGGACGCTCCGCGACGGGGCATTCGTACGCATCGCCACGCCGGACCTCGTCCCCGGTGACTGGGTGCGGCTGGAGGCTGGCGATCGCGTTCCGGCGGACGGGGCTCTCCGTGATCCGCGCGGAATAATGTTCGACGAATCGATGCTCACCGGCGAGTCGGTCCCCGTCGACAAGGGAGAAGCGGACGAGGCGTTCAGCGGAACACTGCTCGTACGGGGCAAAACCCTTTTGGAGGTGACACGAACCGGCGCGGAAAGTGCCATGGGGCGCCTCGCAACGATGCTCGGCGGCATTGAGCTCTCGGAAACGCCCCTGGAACGCAGGGTGAACGCACTCGGGCATGCGATCGCACGCTGGGTGCTCGCGTTGGCAGTGGTTCTTGGTCTGATGGGAATCCTCGCCGAAGGATTGAGCCGCAGCTCTGAGGTGATCATTTTTGCCGTGGCGCTTGCTGTGGCCGCAGTACCTGAAGGCCTGCCAGCGGTTCTCACCGTGGCTCTGGCGCTTGGCGTTGAACGGATGGCTCGTCATCGAGCTATCGTGCGCCGCCTGTCAGCCGTCGAAGCACTCGGATCGGTAACCGTGATCGCGACAGACAAGACGGGTACGTTGACCGAGAACCGCATGGATGTGCGATCGCTCGACGGACCAGACCTTGAGCGCGCCCTCATTGCGGTGTCGCTTGCCAACGATGCCGACTCATCGACCGGTGCCGGCGACCCACTCGATCTTGGACTTCTTCGGTACGCCGCGGCTCACGGGGTCGACGTTGCGCGAATCAGACAAGAGCGGCCAGTGATCGGCGCGCGCCCCTTCGACAGTGCATGGAAGTTCGCGCGCGTCACGGTCCGCGAAGACGGCCGGCCTGTGAGCTACCTCAAAGGCGCTCCGGAAGTCCTGCTCTGCAGGTGCGATCTGTCTTCCGACGAGCGCGAGTCGTGGACGGAGAAGGCGGACGCGTACGCAGAGGAGGGATTTCGGGTCATCGCGATAGCAACCGGGCCCGGCGATGGTGAGGACCATCTATCGCTATTGGGTCTTGCGCTGTTCTGGGACCCACCGAGACCCGAGGTGCCGCATGCCGTTCGAACCGCCTTGGACGCCGGCATCCGCGTGGTGATGATTACTGGGGACCACCCGGCAACGGCGTTGGCGATCGCCCGCCAAATAGGGATC
>JAKFYA010000358.1 GCA_021731095.1 Acidobacteriota bacterium
GAGGGTCTGTAAGTAGCTGAAAAATAGATAGTTGTGGCCATGTTTCGTAAACGTTAGGCCGAATTTACAAGGGCCGGCAGGGTGATCGGGTAAAGATCGGGGCGTGATGTACGCCGTATCCCTTCACAACGCTACTGAGACGCGTCGCTTCTCCATTGTCGACCTGGGGGCATCAGGCTGGCAGGTGCTTGATCAGGCGGGTGGACAGGTGGTCAAACAGGTGCTCTACGACGACTGGCACCGGGTCGAACGTGCCCGGGCGGTGTTTGCCGCGAAGGTCGCCGTGCTTCGGACGATGGGCTGGACCGAAGACGTCGTGGACGGCTATTCGACGAATCGATAGCCGAGTCCGACCAGGGTTTCAATCTGTGTGCCGGCGGCCTTGAGCTTGCCGCGCAGCCTGCCGATGTGCACGTCCACTGAGCGGGTCTCGATGACCTGGTCATAGCCCCAGACACGCTCCAGGAGCCGGTCTCTCGACACGACCCGGTTCCGGTTCTCGACCAGATAACGCAGCAGTTCGAACTCACGACGCGTCAGCCGGACCGATTCGCCGTCGACCGAGATGCTGACGGCGTCGAAGTCGGCCTTCAAGTGCCGTCCCTGAAACACAGCGGGGGCCGGCGTCGTCCCACCGGACTGCTGTCGTCCACGCCGGATCACCGCCCGAACCCGGGCTCCCAGTTCCCGCAGACTGAACGGCTTGGTGATGTAGTCGTCGGCTCCGACGTCGAGGCCCGTAACCCGGTCACTTTCGGTGCCCCGCGCCGTCAGCATGATGATGGGTACGTGCGCGGTGTTGGGACGCGAGCGCAGGATCCTGCAGACCTCAATCCCGCTCAACACGGGCAGATTGATGTCGAGGATGACCAGGTCAGGCGTCTCCTCCTGCACGGCCTTGAGGGCGGCATCTCCGCTCGCGACCGTTTCGACCCTGAGCTCACCGCTCCGTTCAAGCGTGTGCTTGATGAGGCCGGCAATGTCCTGCTCGTCTTCCACTACCAGTACGCTTGTCCGTCCAGTGTGTTGCGTCATGGGCACCTCATCAAACTGTAGAGGGGCCGCGTTTCTGGGCCGTGACACAACGGTTAAATGTGGGTTACGGCTGACTGTTCGAATTGGCCAGGTTTTACATGGCCGAGCACTGGGCGATGGCGTCGCGTGACACGCAGGCCCTATCGTGTGAGTTCATGCGCGTGTGTAGGTCACGGCGTTCGGATGGCGCCCGCGAGACGGCGGCGCAGGCGTGGCGCTGACCGTCAGCGTCATCGTCTGCGCCCACAACGAAGCGGCGTACCTCTCTGCCTGCCTGCACTCCCTGCTGGCCCAGACGCGTCTGCCTGACGAAATTCTGGTCATCAACAACGCGAGCGACGACGGAACGGGCGTGCTGGCCCGAGCCATTCCTGGCGTCACGGTCATTGACGAACCTCGAAAAGGGCTTGTGATTGCGCGCGAAACGGGTCGGCGTGCGGCCCGTGGTCAGGTCCTGGTGTATCTCGACGCGGATTGCCGGGCGCCACTGCGGTGGCTGGAGCGTGTCGCCGCGCGATTCGAACGCGAACCAGGTCTGGTGGCGCTCTCCGCGCCGTACCGGTTCTATGACTGGCATTGGCGTGGCCGGGCACTGGTCCGGCTCTATGACCTCACGGTGGCGCCTCTGACCCAGGGTGTGGTGAAACACCTCCTGAAGCTGGGAACAGTCTTCTATGGCGGCAATTTCGCAGCCAGGCGTGAGGCGCTGAGCGCCATCGGCGGGTTTGATACCTCCATCGAATTTCACGGTGAGGACACCAACGTCGGCCGGCGTCTGTTGCGCGTCGGACAGGTGCGCCTGTGTCACGAGTGCTACCTCCACACCTCCGCGCGCCGCTATGTCGCGATGGGCACGACGGCCGTGTTCCGCGTGTACATCAGGAATTTCACGTCGGAACTGCTTTTCCATCGCCCACGAGACCTGTCACACATCGACGTGAGGGACTGATGCCAGGATATGAGCCGTTTCTGCTGTGCGATCTTCAGGTCCAGACCCGCTGGAGTGGAGGCGTCAATACGGTGCGGGAGGTCGTCGATGCCTACGGACGCTCCGGGCGATTCGATGTGATTGCCATTGCGGATCAGGTTCTTCCTGACCGGCGAAGTGGTCTGCGGATCGGAAGGCGGGGATTCGGGGGGCGAGGGCAGATGGGACTGCGTGCCGAGCAGGTTCCGGAGTACCTCGACGAGGTCAGCGCCGAAGTGGCGCGTGCCGAAGAGCAGTATGGCTTGCTGGTCGTGCCCGGCCTGGAACTGGTGCGGGCCGGGCTGACCGGACGCCTGGGCGCCGGGCCCTTGGCGCTTGGCGTCAGTCGATGGGTACGCCCGAACGGGTCGATCGACGACGTGCTGGCTGATGTCGTAGCCCAGGGAGGCGTTGGCCTCAGAACATCTCCGCAGTGGCCAACGCGTCCCACCCTTGGCACGTATGCCTGGAAGTGCCTTGTCGCGGCCGACCGGAACTGGTCCTCTGTGCGACAGGCGCTGACAACCGAGCAAGCGCTCGCGCGCACCCTGGTCAGCCCGGTGACGGCCGTGGCCTGATGGGCGCAGTGGCGGCCGGCCCCCGTGGCCGGCCGCCGTGCAGGTTCAATTCCGGTCCAGGGCGAAGCTCAGAGTCACGGTCAGGATGAACCGTTCGGCTCGACCATTCAGCACCAGTGGCGAGTACTGCCACTGCCGGACTGCGGCCTGGGCCGCAGCGTCCAGAAGTGGAATCGACCGAAGGGTCCGCACCTGTTCCACCCGGCCGCTGGCATCGACGGTGGCCTCGAGGATGACCACGCCCTCGACCATCGCGCGCCGTGCCAGGTCCGGATAGATCGGCTCAACACGACGGATCAGCGCGGGGGGACGGATGTCGCCCCCCATCCGGACCGGCCCTTTAGGCGCTTCTGGTTCCGGGGCTGGCG
>JAKFYA010000417.1 GCA_021731095.1 Acidobacteriota bacterium
GGGCAGCTGCGGAAGAAGATCGAGGTGGACGCGGGAAACCCGCGCTATCTCGTCAGCGAGCCCTGGGTCGGGTATCGCTTTGTCAGTGAGCCCAGGACGGAGAAGTGACGCAGATTCTCGAAAGCATGGTGGTGTGCTGATGTCAACGCTAACGCCCTCCGCGGGATGTCCGTCGATCAGGAAGCCGTGGCGCCGGTCCGCGCGTGTTTCGGTGGGCCTCGCCCTGCTGGCGGCGGCTCATTCAGTGGCGTGTGACGGCTCGATGGCCAACCTGAATCAGCGCATCGAGGCACGCCGGCTCGCGGCCGACGTGCTGGTCCAATTCACGAAGGTTGTGGACGCCGGGAACCGGGCAGTGATGGCCGACACCGACGAGGTGTCGATCGCCTTTGCCAAGGAATCGGAGGAGGCCAAGGCCGCGGTGTCACGGGACACTGACGCGCTTGGGACCCATCTTCGCAACCTTGCTTTCTCGGATGAGCTCAGCATCCTCGATGAGTTCACCAGCCGTTTCGCCGAGTATCGCGAATTGGATCGCAGCATTCTCGACCTTGCGGTCCAGAACACCAATTTGAAGGCCCAGAGGCTCTCGTTCGGTCCGTCCTTCGAAGCGGCCGACGCCTTTCGCGACCAGCTTCAGGCGCTCTCGGCAGGCGATACGACCGCTCAAGGCCTTCGCATTCAGGCGCTCGCGGCGGCTGCGGTTGCCGCCGTGCGGGAGATGCAGGCCCTTCAGGCCCCCCACATTGCAGAATCGGGCGACGATGCGATGACCCGTTTCGAGAAGCGGGCAGCGTCGTCCGAGACCATGGCTCGGACCGCGGTGGACACCTTGGCAGGGTTGGTGAAGCCGCCCGCGAAAAGCGGGATCGCGGCCGCCCGGGAATCGCTGAATCGATTCGTGGAGTTGAACGGCGAGATCACGGCCCTTTCGCGGCGCAACAGCAACGTCCGGTCGCTGGCTCTTTCGCTCGGCCAGAAGCGGACCGTCTCGGCGCGGTGCGAGGAGAGCCTGCTCAGGCTCCAGGACGCCCTTTCAAAGCGCAGCTTCGCGGGCACCCGGTAGGTAGTTCTCGCGGACCGGGGGCGAGCGGCCGGCGGTTGCTGAAGGTTGTGGCGACGATTTGTCTCCATGGCGCTGTGACCCTACAAGCCTGTCTGTTCATCAGGCAATCCCTGAATGAGGATCGGCATCGGGTCGGACTTGCCCAGCGCCTCTCCCGGCGCCGGGTGAGTCCCGCCCTGCTGAGGACCTCGCGATCGGGTCGCTCAGTCGACGTGGAGTCCTCTCGTGCGAATGCTGTGAGTCTCGACGACCGGCAGAACCAGCACGCGCCCGTCTCCCACGGCTCCCGTCCTCGCCGCCGCGATGATCGCACGCACAGCGTCATCCGTCAGCGCGTCCGGAATCACAATTTCGAGCTCCAGCTTCGGAACGAGGCCCGTGTTGTATTCGCGTCCCCTGTAGACCGACGCGTGGCCTTGCTCCTTACCCTGTTCCCTCACCTCGCTGACGGTCATTTCTCCGGCGCCGAACTTTTCGAGCGCGGCCCTGACGTCATCTACTTTACTGGGTCGTATGACGGCCTTGAGTAGCGGCATCTCAGTGTCTCCTCATGTGGCCCATGGATCCGCGCGCCTGTCACCTCGGGACCGGCAGTTCGTTTCACGGTGCCGTCAGCGAATGTCACGGATACGGATACGCGATGCATGCGAACGGTCGGTCAGTAGCGCCTGCGATGCCACGGTTGGTGGTCAGTGCTGATGAACAGCACCGTGTGACCGTGCGCGGTGAGGCGGCGCGCGAGCCGCTCTTCACGGGTGCGCCACCACCGACACGTCCTGCCGCCCACCAGTACCGTGGCGGTCGGCGGTATCGAACGCTGCAGATCGGCGGCCTCGGGTCGGCACACGAACACGTGGACCAGGACGTCGATATGAGCCTCCTCTGCTAGCCTGCGATAGCGGTCTGTGACGAAAGCCACGCTCGTGGCGGGCGAATCCACGGGATGTGGATACGGCACCGGCACGGGCACCAGCAATGTGACCCGCGAGTTCAGTCCGAGACTGAGATCCCGGGCCGCCTTCAGCGCGACTGCGGTGCCGCGGTGAGTTGTCGCGAACACGCACAACTGGAGCGCAGGACCGGTCGTGCCGGGGGTTCCGCCAATGGTGGGGTTGACCGTTTGCTGAGCCATGGCGACACCGCGCATGACCGTCACTCCTGGTTCGTCGGGGCGACCGGGCCCGAGACGCAGGAGTCACTATAGGAAACGCGCCTTAAGAACTGCCGAAAGTGTCGCTAAAGAATGGCTTAACATGGCGAGCCGCTGGGCGGCCTGGAGGAGGCTCTCAGGGGTTCACAGCGACCAACAGCCACCAGAGGTCGTCCTCGCCGGGCCGGTCGATGAAGTGCTCGTCGATGTTGAGGATCCTGAATCCTCTCGACCGCATTCGCGCTTCTACTACCGTGACTGGCACGTCGTGATGGTCGTGGGCAACGCCCCGTGACGCGGGATCCAGGGTGCGGCGCCCTCGATCCAGGACCACGAGCCGTCCTCCTCGCTTCAAGGAATGGCGGACCGCATCGAGCATTGGATCCGGCTCGGCGAACTCGTGGTACGTGTTGGCGATGAGCACGGCGTCGAGTACATCCTCCGGCAGGTGAGGGTTGTCGGTCTCACCTCGGATCACCTTCACGTTCCATCGCCCATCCCGTACGGCCCGAATCCATAGGAAGGTCAGCGATAGACGGCGAAGATCGACCGCGAAGACTTGCCCCTCCGGACCGACGAGGGCCGCGATCTTGAGTCCGAAATATCCCGCGCCACTCCCCACATCCGCGACTGCGCTGCCTTCGCCGACGTGCAGGGCGTCGAGGACCGCGTCAGCTCGTTGCCACTGGTCGCGCTCGCGCTCGACCTGGTTCAGTACGTCCA
>JAKFYA010000090.1 GCA_021731095.1 Acidobacteriota bacterium
TCCTGGGCCTTGGGGTCCAGCCGCCGACGCCCAGTTGGGGCACCATGCTCAACGCGGGACGGTCACACCTGCTGGATGCGCCGCACCTCACGCTGTTTCCGGGCCTGGCGATAGCGCTGCTCGTGCTCGGATTCAATTTCCTCGGGGACGGTCTGCGGGATGCCGTCGACCCCGGCGCGTCACGGCGTTCGAGCTGAGCCCACTGAGGCCCTGAGGTCGAGCCGGACGGCCTGTGCCTCTCCGGTCTGTCCGGCACGATCGAGCGCGCGGGCCAGGGCCGTCATAGCCGCGCGCCACGTCCCATCCTTTCTGGATCCGGCTTCATCCACCGCCCGGCGCGCCCAGGTGATGGCCGATGCGGCGTCGTGCATCGACAGCGACAGGAGGCTGATGCGAAGCAGGATGGCCGGGCCGGCGTCGTGCGTCTCGAGATCGACCGCATCGAGCAGGGCCTGTCGCGCCGACGCCAGATGGCCCAGCCGCTCGGCGACCGTGGCCAGCGCGGTCAGGGTGTCCGGCTCGACCGGCAGGCGCCCCGCGGCCTGCTCCAGAACCGACTCCGCGTCGGCGTCGCGCCCGGAGAGGGCCAGCGCGCGCCCGTAGAGGCCGAGCACCTCGCCCGTGGGGCCCGGCGCCGTGGCGGCTGGCCGCAGGGCAGACAGGGCATGCGACAGCGCCAAGGGGGCCGTGGGTCGGTCCAGCCAGAGTCGACCCAGGGCCGCACGGACGCCAGGTTCGGACGGAAAACGGGCGACGGCCCGGTTCAGCAGTCCGATGGCTGTGTCCACATGGCCCAGCCGGGCATAGCCCAGGGCGACGCGAACGGCATGGGCCGGACTGTCAGGCTCGAGGCTGGCGAGCCCTTCGAGGTGCGTGACCGCCTCGCGCCAGCGACCCTGGCTGGTAAGCAGTTCCACCAGTGCGGCGCGAGCGGCGATGGAGGTGGGATGCAGGTCGACCGCCCGTGCGAGGGCACGCAAGGCTTCAGCGGGTCGGCCAGGTCCAAGGCAGAGGCCCAGGGTGTAGTGGGCTTCGCCGAGCCGCTCGTCCAGGGCCAGCGCTGCGCGCAGGGGGGTGATGGCTTCCGTGGAGCGCCGGTCCCGGTAAAGGGCCAGGCCCAGCTTGTACAGCACGCGCGGGGCGCGCTCGTCGATGGCGAGATACGCGCGATAGTCGTCCACGGCTCTGGCATAGCGTCCGAGTGCGAGGTTCACATCCCCGAGCCCCTCGTGCGGACGGACTGCGCCCGGGTCGAGCTGGCTGGCGCGACGCAGGTCGCGCAGGGCGGCGGCCAGGTCGCCCCGTCGACGGTAGGTGTCGCCCCGCTTCAGGTGCGCGAGCATGGAATCGGGACGGAGGGCGACGGCTCCACTGAACGCCTCGGCCGCTTCAAAGGTCTGGCCCTGGGCCAGGGCGGCATCCCCGAGGCTGATCAGGCGCCTGAACTCGCGGTCCTGCCGGGCGCTGTCCCAGGCCAGCACGCCAGCTACCACCAGGCCCGCCACGAGCAGCGCCGCCAGTCCGGTCCGTTTCATGCTGCCGAGATCCTAGCAGGAACTTCCGGGCGCGGTCGGGGTCCAATCCCGCAGTGATAGACTCCATGCAGGCCCTTTCAAACGGTATCCCTGTGAAGCCACCGGAACTTCTGGTCTGGTCTGAGGTCGGCACGGCCGAGGCGGCGCTCATCGAGCGATGCACGGCCGGCGACGAGGCGGCGTGCGCCGAGCTGGTGGCGCAGCATCAGCGCATGGTGTTCAGCCTTGCGCTGCACCTGCTGGGCAACCGCGAAGAAGCCATGGATCTCTCCCAGGAAGTATTTCTCCGGGTCTTCCGGACGCTGGGCGCATTCCGCGGGCAATCGGCCCTGCGCACCTGGATCTATCGCATCGTCATCAATCAGGCACGAAACCGGCAACGCTGGTGGCGCCGTCGCAAACGCGGCGAGCAGGTGTCGCTCGATGACCATCTGTTGAGCTGCGGCGACCTCGAATGTCAGGCCGAACCGTGGCCCGACCGCCTGCTCGTGAACAAGGAAAATGCCGCCCGTCTGTGGCACGCCCTCGAGCGGCTGCCGTTCGACCAGCGTACCGCCATCATCCTGCGCGAAGTGGATGGGCTTCGCTATGAGGAAATCGCGTTTTCGCTCGGCATCGCCATTGGTACGGTGAAGTCGCGTCTCACTCGGGCGCGGCAGGCCCTGCGGGCCGAGCTGCTGGGACTGACACGATGACGCGAACCATCGGCTGCGAGACGGCGCGCGAGCGCCTGTCGGATTGTCTCGATGGCGAACTGTCCACCACCGAGCAGGTGGAGCTGGACGTCCATCTGCGCTGGTGCCGGACCTGTGGCGCGCACCTGGAAGACCTGCGTCTCATTGGCGCCTCGGTGCGGCTGGGCGCCGAAGTGGCGACGCCATCCGATGACGAGAGCCTGGATGGGCTCCAGGCCGGCGTGATGGGCCGGCTGAATGTGGAAGCGTCCCGACGGATGGGCGCCTGGTTCCGGGTGGCCTTCACGGAGCCGAAAGTGATCTGGGCGTGCGTGGGAGCCACGGTCGGTGTGCTGGCCTGCGTGTTCCTCACCCTGGCGGTGGCATCCGTGGTGATGAATCGCCGCGTCGAAGACTCGATGGCCACCATCATCGACACGATGGGCAAGCCGGGGTCCAACGGCAATCCGTTGGCGCTCGGTGGGCGGGTGGCACCGCCGCGTCTGGCCATTCCCCGGCTCTTTGACGACTCGCCAGAGCTGGTGGCGCTGCCGCAGGACGACGCCATGATGACCGTGGCGACCGTGGTGAATCGGGAAGGACGCGTGTCCGACTACTCGATCATCCGGAGCGATCTGCTGCCGGGCGAGTTGTCGGTGCTGCGCCAGACTCTCTCGAATGTCCGGTTCGCTCCGGCCCATTTCGGTGGCTCGACCGTTGCCG
>JAKFYA010000415.1 GCA_021731095.1 Acidobacteriota bacterium
GAGTGTATAAAGGTACAGGCTCCCCTAGCGGGGCCGTTGCCAAGGCGAACGGTTGTGGCCTTAAACTCCACAAAACCTCGGCTCTGCTGAGCCAGTCACGTCGGGATTCGAGCGAAAGAGAGGCCATCATGGGAAGTGAGACACGGTCGGCAGTGGCGAGGCGGTCGTTCCTGGCACGGTTCGGCACCGGAGCGGCCGCCTTTGGCGCCGCATTCGTCGCGCGAGGGTCCACCGCGGAAGCGCAATCGCCTCGTGCGCCCGCGGCGTCCTGGCAGCCCGCGCGGCACGTGGAGGACGACTGGTTGGATCAGGTTCCCGGGAAGCACCGCATCTTTTTTGACACAACGACCGCAGACGGATTCGGCCAGGCGATACTCTTTGCCAACAACACGTTTGCGGCCAATCGGTCGGGATACGGTCTCTCGGACGCCGATGTTGCCATCGTCATCTGCGCGCGCCACGAATCGGTCTCGTTCGCATATGCGGAGACGATGTGGGCGAAATATGGCGCGGCGCTCGTCGAGAACAGCAAGTTCATCGACCCCAAGACCAAGGAGCCTCCGGTCGTCAACGTCTTCCAGACGGCGGGCTACGGCACGTCGTTGCGGAACAACGGCGTGCTCCTCGACGCGGTCATCAGTCGGGGACTGCACCTCGCCGTGTGCGGGCTGGCGACACGAGCCGCTGCTTCGCGCATCTCCCAGAAGACGGGCGCCAAGGTAGACGATGTGTTCAAGGAACTGACGGAGCACCTGGTCGCCAACGCCCACATGGTTCCCGCGGGGATCGTGGCCGTGAATCGGGCCCAGGAGCGGGGCTATACGTTCGCGTACGGCGGGTAACGGGATCTCGGACGGAGACCGGCGAGTCTCCTCCCGCCGGTCGCTTCGTCCCGCTTACCGCTACTTGTGCGCTTGCGCGTAGTTGAGGGCGAAGGTCTTGAGCGCCTGGTTCGTCAGGCCGAGCGCGGCCGCACTCCAACTTGCCCCCATCTGTCGTAGGTCGAAGCCTACGGAATGGTAACGACCGCTTGATTCGCTGAAATGATCTGCGGCTGATACGAGAAGACGTCACGGCTTCGCGGATCCACGAGCACTTTCACCCACTGCACGTCGGTGCTGCCACCCTCAACGTGATCCCCGAAGGTCTCGAGGCGGGTGAAGTTCTGGAGCCGGATGTTGCCCGTCGGATCCATGAGCGGCCTGTCGATGCGGAAGTAATGCGAGTCGCCATGCACGTAGGTGATCGGTTTGCGAAAGGCGATGGCCTCGGCGCGGAGGGCCACCAGAAATTCCTGAAACCCGTCAAACGGACTCGACGAGGCCCCAGATGTCTGCTCAAGAGTTGCCGGATTGCGCAGCGGAGCATCGAACTCGAACAACCTGAACCCCGGGTCCCCCTGCGAGATGAACATGATGGCACAGAGCGCCGCCTGGCGGCCTCTTCGAATGTGTCGTGCATCCACGCAATATCCGCCGCGTTCCGGGTGGCGTACTCCTTCTAAGCGGTGAGCGTCACCATCGAGAGGGCCAGGGCGGCTGCCACGGCTGTCCATCGCGCGAAGCGCGAAGGGACCATTCGCATGCTGTGTCGCACAAGGGTCGTTGTGTTCATAGGTGTCACGTCGCCTCTGGTGTGGTGGGTCGGAGTCCTCGCGGAATGCGCCGAACACAGTCGACATCACAACACAGGGGTATGCCAAGGGTGTAACGCGTGAATAAGGAATGAGACAGTGCCGCGACGAATTGGCCGGTCGGGACCTGCGCGGCCCAGGGGCGATTCCGTCCGGGGGCGGGATGTGTCCGCCGGCGGCAACAAGGTTCGGCTTGTTAATCCAGCTGTCACACTCGATTCACTAGACTGGCCGTCAGTTGCATGCCTGCGAACCTTGGAGGGCACCTCTGAAGGAGGTCCTTATGCGACGGTTCCTCATCTCTGGTCTCGTCGTTGCTGCCGCCACATGTGTGACTGCCGCGCCGACTGGCTATCACATACTCGGCGAGGTGAAGATCGGCGGTGAGGGTGGCTGGGACTATCTCAGTGTGGACGGTGCCTTCCGCCGGCTGTATCTGTCGCACGCGACGCATGTCGCGGTGATCGACATCGACGCGCTGAAAGTGGTCGGCGACATCCCCGATACTCCTGGTGTCCACGGAATCGCCATCGCTCCGGAGCTCAATCGCGGGTGTGTCAGCAACGGTCGTGGCAACAACGTGACGATGTTCGACCTCAAGACGCTGGCGACCCTCGGTCAGGTCGCGGTCGGCCGGAATCCAGATTCGATCCGTTACGACGCGGTCTCGGGGCGGGTCTTTACCTTCAACGGACGTTCCAACGACACGACCGCGATCGAAGCGAAGACCGGCAAGGTCGCCGGCATCATTGCCCTCGGCGGCAAGCCCGAGTTCTCGATCGCTGACGGGAAGGGAATGATCTTCGTCAATATCGAGGACGCACGCCGTGTGGTCGCGTCTCCGGCGATTGGCGCCGGCTCTGACGGTGTGGCCTTCGATCCAGGTATCGGTTGCGCGTTCAGCTCCAACGGTGGCGGCACCCTCACGGTCATGGCGACGACCGCGCCGGCGCAGGGGAGTGCGCGGCCGAGCTATCTGCCTGACACGTTCAAGGTGCTGGTCGTCGGCAAGTGAGCGTCCCTCTCAGAACCCTTATGGTGTGCACCGTGGTCGCAGCCGGTGTCGGGCCGTGTGCGGGGAGGGCAGGGGCACAGACGGCCGCGGCTCCACCCTTCCAGCTCGAGTTGCCACAAGGTCAGACGGCCGCGCCGGTCGTGATCACTCTGAGCGACGCGATGGAACGAGCGCGCGCCAACGATGCGCCGTTTCAGGCTGCGATGACCGACGCGAAGCTCGCTGGCGAGGACCGCGTTCAGGCGCGCGCGTCGCTGCTGCCGGCATTCAGCGCCACGACAC
>JAKFYA010000167.1 GCA_021731095.1 Acidobacteriota bacterium
GAATGTTCAGGGTCTCGAGTGGTGGAGGGGTTTCACGCGGTTTCTCCACGACGGCAGGCGCTGCAGGCGGCGCGGCGGGCACGGTCACCGCGTCCTTGCCTGGGGCCTCGGCCTTCCGCGGAGGCTCCTTCATCCGGTTCCCGCCGCCACCACCACCGCCGCCAGGCCCCTTTTCGCTGAGCCAGACGATCTCGTTCGGCAGCTTGTCTGGCAGAGACGCAACCTCCGTCACCTCGGGGGCATAGCGGAGTACGAGCACGGTGACGATGGCGAAGGCGAGATGCGCGAAGACCGACATCCCGACCGCCCCGCCAAGCCGTTGCCGTTGCTGCGTGAACAGGAAGAGTTCTTCCGGCCGTCCGTCGACACGGACGGTCAGGTGGCCGGGCAGATCCGGCTGTGCGTCAGAAGCGAGAGGACTCTTGGGCATGCGCGCCAGGTCGACGTGTCGCCATTGTGGCAGACGACAGGCGCCCCCGCAATTGTGGGGGCCACACTTTCCTCAGACGCGACCAACCCAGGCGCCGATGGCAGCATTGCCGCCTCCGTACGCATGCAGCAAGGCCAGCGCATCCGCCGCACGCGCGTCACTGGTCACGGCGACCAGAAAGCCGCCACGCGCGACCAGCGCCTCGAAGATGTGGCCATCATGCGCCTGGAAACCAAGTCGGCCCGCCAACGCCGTCAGCCCCTGTGCGTCCAGACCGGCATCGGCGCCGTCGAGCGTTTCCACCAGGGGCCCGCGGACCCGCAGCGTCCCCATCACGCGACTGGTGCGCACCACCCCGGCGTGTCCGAAGCTCCGCTCGACCAGGGAGGCCGCGTCCGGTGTGTCCAGCGCGACCACGCTGATCTCGTCCGGCGTGAATCCATGCGCCCTGAACGCGGCCAGCCCCTTGTCGGCCCACGCGACGTCCTGAAACACCCCGATTGTAAAGAGGGCAGGTCTGGTGTGGCTCACGGTTGCGCTCCGTCCCGTTGTCAGGCCCAGGTGCCGACCGCGACCTGGGTCGCCCCGTTGGCCTCGAGGGCCGCGCGCGCGCCGGCTACCCCGGCCTCGGGTACATGCGCGCCGAGCAGGACGGCCCCGCCCTCGACCTGCCGCTGCCAGGCGACCGCCTCGGCTTCGGGCAGACCGGCCCGCTCAAGAACCGGTGCGACGCCGCCGGCAAGATGCCCCGCGGCCTCACCCATTTCGGCCGCCAGCGGCCCATCGGCAATTACGGGACCCACGCCCGGCACCACCAGCGAGATGGCGGCAATGAGGTACGCACTCAGTTCGCCAAGGCGCGTCGCGACGGCCGAATCCTCGAGTTCCGCCCCAGGACTGGCATCGGCCGCCTCGGCAATGGCCCCCTCGGCATCGTGCGTCCGGGCCACCACCGACACGCCCTCACGCGGAACACCGGCCGCCCGCAATGCGCGCGCCGCCTGCGCGGCCTGCGCACTTTCACCAAACAGTCCGAGCACAACTCGATGGGGCACAGTCAGGACTCCAGTGACAGAATCGGTCATCGGGGGCTAGTGTACTCCGTCCCCTGCGGACGCACGGGCCCGAGAGTCCAGGGGACGCCAACACGGGTGTCCGCCACGTCCGGGCGCAAAAACGCGCGTGTTACAATCACCTCGCTTCGCTTCCGAAGCAGAAAGTTCAGGTGCGACATGGGCCCTCTCGGCCTTCCCGAGCTCGTCATTATCCTGGTGATCGTGATCCTGATCTTCGGCGCCAACCGCCTGCCGGAACTTGGCAAGGGCATCGGTAAGGGCATCCGGAATTTCAAGGACGCCTCGAAGAACGACGGCGCCGACACCGACGCCTAACGGCGCCGCTTGGTCGCCCGCTTTGCGCGGGCGGCCGACTTCCCCTTCTTCGCAACGCCTCCCCACACCGATGCCGCCTTGCCGGCCTGACGTTCCCGTTTGCCTGGCCGCTGGGTTCGACGCGTCTCCTTCTTTGACGACACCCGGCCAACGGTCGAGGTCCGCTTCGACCGTCTGACATTGTCGAGCACCTCCAGCAGGCCAAGTTCCACCTGCCGCCGCTCGAGGTCGATCCGCACCACCTGCACCCGAACCTTGTCGCCGAGCCTGTAGACCTTGCGGGTCTGCTCGCCACGAAGCACATGCTGCTGCTCGATGAACCGGTAGTAGTCATCGGCCATGCTGGCGACCGGCACCAGCCCCTCGACGTAGTGGTCGATCAGTTCGACGAACAAGCCGAACTGGACCACACCGACCACATACCCGTCGAACTCATCGCCGACCTTGTCGGCCATGAACCGGACCTTCTTCCACTGCAGCAGCGCCCGCTCGGCATCATCCGCACGGCGCTCCATCTCGGAGGTGTGACGCGCCACTTCGGGCATGTCCTCGGCCACGGCCTCCCGGCGCCCCTCTGCCACCACAGCCTGTCTGCACTCTCGCAGACACCGGTGAACCACCAGATCCGGGTATCGGCGGATGGGCGAGGTGAAATGGGTGTAATGCTGCGCCGCCAGACCGAAGTGCCCCAGGCTCGACTCGTCATACCGCGCCCGCTGCATCGTCCGCAGCATCAGGGCCGCGACCGGACGCTCTTCGGGTGTTCCACGGATCCGCTCGACGAGGCGCTGGAAGTGTCGCGGATGAATGCGCCCGTCATCGATGGCCAGACTGAAGCCCAGCGTCGTGATGAAGGACTCGAAGTCCTCGACGCGCGCGAGGTCCGGAGCTTCGTGCACCCGGTACAGCCCCGGAACGCCAGCCGTCTCGAGGTGCTCGGCCACCGTTTCATTGGCGAGCAGCATGAACTCCTCGATGATCCGGTGGGCCACGTTCCGCTCGGTGGCCACGATGCCCTCGATCTCGCCGAACTCCGTCAACAGAACCTCGGCCTCAGGCAGGTCGAAGTCGATCGCGCCGCGCCGACGCCGGCGCT
>JAKFYA010000314.1 GCA_021731095.1 Acidobacteriota bacterium
ACACGCTAGTCTACGCCGCATTCGGGGCCGAGTCATGACGCCTTACGCCTTCGATCACACCACGCGCTACGAGTGCGACAACTGCGGCCAGCAGATGCCATGCACCTACCACGCGGGGCTGAGCATCGGCGCGGAGGGCGCGTTCTGCCACACCTGCATGCACATCGACCGCAGCGACTGCTCCGAGTGCGACGACGCGGCGTTCGGCGCGGCTGAGGATGCGGCGCTCGCGCAGTTCGGGCAGGGTATGGTCTACAACGGAGGCGGCGATGCCCGATAAGATCGGCCCAACCTACGGCTGGATGGGCCGCTACTACTACGGCCCGCGGGCGCAGCAGGCGCCGACCTCGAGCTGGTGGGCGACGGCCCCGCGTGAGGGCTTCGGCGACCGCGTGGCGCGCGAGGCCGAGCGGATGCGGGTGGGCGAGGCCATCACGGCGCACGCGGCGGACACCAGAAAGCGCACGCCGCGTGCGCGGCTGAAGCAGGACTGACCATGCCAGCTGTTCCAAAGCCTGAGCCCCGCAAGCGCATGAAGGCCCGCGCCAAGCGCACCGAGGCCGCGATCATACGCGCCGTGCGTGCGGCGTGCGTCGCGCGCGACGGCTACTGCCGCGCGTCGGACTTGGGCGGGTGCTATGGCCCGAGCGAGTGGGCGCATGCGCCATGGTGGACGCGCGCGAAAACTCGTGGCATGAAGCCAGAGCTGCGGCACACCACAGCCGGAAGCATGATGCTATGCCAGAAGCATCACGCTGACGTGGACGGCCACAGACTTATGGCTGCCCCAGGCGATGAGCGGTGGTGTGATTCTTTGGTCTACTTCGTGGTGAGCCTGTGAGACACGATAAGGAGTGTTTGGTGTGATGACGATGATAACGCGCTTGTTGTTCGGCGCATCAATTCTGACGCTGGCGGCGTCGCTGTGGCTGTTGCAGCTGGCCGACGTAGCTCTTGATGACACCCTCGCATTCCAAGCCGAGGCGAAGGCGTTCTACGGCGACATCGGAGCATCAGCGCAGTCAGTTCAACCTTCTGAAGTAGTCACGAGAACTCCAACTGGTGCCATCGTGACGACTGGTCGTGTGCGTGAAGCGCGGTGGTCGTCGATGACGCTTCAGCAGTCAGGTGGCCGGATAGTGCATCTCGACCTCACGGATGCACCGTGGTTCGACCGCATCCTGGCTAATGGGCAGTGTGTTGAGGTGACGTGGCACGACGGCGAGTATGCCGACAAGTTCATCTCGATGCGCGAGGTGGGATGCGTGCTTGTCGCTGAAGCTCAATGAGACACGCGAAGCGCACCGACGCGAACCACGCCGAGATCCGCGACGCCTTCCGGGCGGCCGGGTGGGGTGTCAAGGACACCAGCGGCATCGGGCACGGAGTGCCGGACCTGATGGTTGTATCCCCGAATGGCATCGGCTGGATGGTTGAGGTGAAGGACGGGCGCAAGGCACCGAGCGCGCGGGCGCTCACGACTGAGGAGTTGGCGATGCGCGCATGGCTGGAACGCTGCGGCGCGCGGGCGACGGTGGTGGAGAGCGTGGCCGATGTCGAGGCCATGACGACAGGCAAACGCAAGGAGTAGCGATGGCATACGAGAAAGATCCGAACGAGCTTGGGGCGCTGTGGGTCAAGACGGGCGCGAAGGGCGACTACATGACCGGCACGATCAACGGCCAGCCGGTGGTCTGCTTCCGCAACACGAAGGGGTCAGACAAGGCCCCGGCCTGGCGCGTGATGAAGCCGACGCCGCGCGCGGCCGCGCCGGAGCCGGCACCGTGGGACGGACCGCCGCCGAACTCCGATCCGTGGGCGTGATTTACCGCTCGACATGAGCTAGTCGCTCTGGTATCCTACGGGCGTTTCGCTGGCGACCACGCGCGGTTCATCTGCATGGCGTGGCTGTCCCGTGGGTGTGAGACACCCGCGCGAGGTCGTCGGCGCATCACACTAGTGCCCAAAGACTCGCACACCGTCGTCTGGTCCGGCCGCGGCTCGCTGGACACGCTCAGCGGCGACCGCGACCCTGACGGCGTCTACGCCTGGCGGCGCTACGGAGGCACGATGCAGATCCCGGCGACGGAAAAGAAGTCGCGCCACTGGCGCAGCGAGGCGCGTCCAGCCGAGCCCGAGAGCTACGACGACCGGCAGGTGGGCGCGGTGCGGGTGACGTGCGCGGCCTGCGGGCGTTCGGTGGACGCGACGGTGCCCCGCGATCCGTATGTGTGTGGAGCCTGCCGATGACGATTCTGCTGTATCTGGCGTCTGCTGTGGCCGGCGGGGCGGTCTGTCTGCTTGGGCTGTGCTGGCTGATTGGTGCGACGTCTGGGAGGGATCTGCGGTGGTAGCCGCCATTCTCCAGCCGGAGGGCGAGCCGTGACGCTGGGCGAGCAGATCGCGTTCGTGGAGCGAGAGCTGTCGGATTACAGCGAATGGATCCCCATGGGCGAGATCGCCGACAGCCTCCAGACCATCCCCGACCTACTGGCGCGCATCCACGAGTTGGAAGCCGAGCGGGACGCCCGCGTGCGGGACACCAACGCTATCATGGCGAGGCTGTGATGGCGGACCGCCTCTGGCTCGGTAGGGTGAACGAGGCAGGCAAGCTCGAGCTGCCCGAGCGGCAGGCGTTCGCCCGCTTCGCCGCCAGCTTCGCCGGCAAGGTCGTCGAGCTGGTCCTGCGGGAGCACAAGCAGCGGCGCAGCGCGAAGCAGAACCGCTACTATTGGGGCGTGGTGCTGGCGACCATCGCCGCCGAAGAGGGCTACCGCCGCAGCGAGCTAGAGGAACTGCACGACGGCTTCGCCCACAAGTTCCTCGCCTTGCCCCCATGCCCGGTGACCGGCTCGCCGAGGCGCCAGCGCACTCCGAAGACAGATACCGAGGCATTCGGCGTCTACC
>JAKFYA010000413.1 GCA_021731095.1 Acidobacteriota bacterium
CGGCCGCTTTCGCGGCCAGTCGTCGCTCAAGACCTGGATCTATCGAATTGTGGTGAATCAGGCACGGAACCGGCAGAGGTTCTGGCGCCGTCGCCACCGTGCCGACCAGGTCTCGCTTGATGCGCATGTCGCGGCGCACGGTGACTTCAAGGGTGGCGCCGAGGTCGGTCCGGATCGCATGCTGGCCCAGAGAGAATTGGGGCGTCGCCTGGAGGCCGCGCTCGACGGCCTGCCGTTCGATCAGCGCACGGTCATCGTTTTGAGAGAAGTGGACGGATTGAGCTACGAAGAAATCGCCTACTCGCTGGAGGTGGCCGTCGGTACGGTGAAGTCTCGCCTGACGCGCGCCCGGCAGACGCTCCGCCTCGAGCTTCGAGAGGAGCGAACGTGATGAATGTTCTCACCTGCGCGGCCGCCCGCCGCCGCCTCGAGGCCTATTACGACGGCGAACTCACCTATGGCGAGCAGATCGACGTCAATGGTCATCTCGAGTGGTGCGAGGCGTGCGGCGCGCTACTCGACGATCTTCGAGTGATGCGGGGGTGGCTGCGTTCTTCGCCCCGGACCTCGCTTGTATCACAAGCGGATCACGACAGCCTGAACGCGATGGTCCTCAGCCGCATTCGTGCCGAGCGGACGGCGTCGTGGTCGGCTCGCGGGCGGGCCATGTTCGAGGACATGCACTTTGTGTATGCCGGCCTCGGGGCCGGAATGGCAACGGTGGCCTGCATCACGGTCATGCTGAGCATGACGCGTTTTGCGACCACCAGTGAGCGCTCGCCAGGCTCGAATCAGAATCCAGTGGTGGTCGCCGCGCGGCTGATGCCGCGGCCGCTCGGGCAGATGCTCATGACGGTCGGCGATGAGGGTGACGACGACGGTGCCTTCACCATGTCTGCGGTGGTGACTCGCGAAGGACGTGTCGTCAATCTCGAGCTGCACTCCGCGGCGGGCAAGATGCTGGGCCGTGACAGCACGGAGGCGCGGGCGCTCGAGGGACTGCTCGGCTCCGTCGCGGCTGCGCGGTTCGAGCCAGCCAAGGTGTCCGGTCTGCCCGTGGCCGTGAATATGGTGTGGATGATCGCGCACACCACGGTGCGCGCGACAAAGTTGCCAGCCATTAACCTTGCAGTGTCGCCGGCCGGCAGGAAGCGCCGCGTCTGACCGCTGGGCTCCTCGCTAGCGCCTCTGGCTTTCGACCTGGGCGGTCGCGATGTTGTTCATCGCATCGGTCGCACGCAGCGTGAGACCACGTGGCCCGATCGAGCCCTCCAGTGTGACGCTGTAGCGCTCGCTCTTCGAATCGGCGATCCCATCAACCGGGAACACACCCCGCCAGACCGCACCGTCTTCAGAGCATTCCACCTTCTGGACAGGGGAGTGCTCATCTTTCACGTCGAAGGTGACGATGGCGCGCGCGCCTTCGGCTCGCACCCCGGTGACAGCAATCGCCGGCGCGTCGTTGTCGACGTCGAAGGCCGAGCTCTCGAGTTCGCCGGTGAGCGCCATGCCGGTGGCGTTTGACGGCAGGTCTGAGGCGACGATCCGAATGAAATAGGTGCCGCCCGGCATTGTCGCTGTATCCCACACGAGGACTGGTTCGTCGACGGACTGACGCAGCACCTTCCAGGTGGGGTCGCCTTCGCGGCGGTACTGCACCTCGTACGACAACTCATCGTCGTTGTCGTCCTCCGCCCGCCATACCACCGTGAGAAGTCCCTTCTGATAGGTCCGTCGACCGAGCGACGCCGAGCCAGCCGGTTGACCGGCGTTCTGAGCCGCCTGGGCCAGCTTACGATCCGGCGTGCTCTGGTTGGTGAAGCCGGCGAGATCAGGATCGCCCGAGTTGTAGGGTTTCTGGAAGACGATGCCGGGTGGGTGTACCGTGACCGAGCGCACCTGTGGGCGCAGATTGCGCTGTAGATAGGCGGCGCGGACGGAGGTCAGCACCGGGCCGGCGCTGGAGCCCGCGAGACTGGAGCCAGACAGATTGGCCTTCCATTGGAGGTAGCGCGCTTTCGGGCTGACGATTGGGGTGCCGTCGGCAGCTGCTGACGCCGCAGACCACGCGCTCCACGTATCGTATGGCGTGTCGGTGTTGCCTGAGCGTGTGGCGACCTCGATCTTGGTGCCAGCCGGAGTGGCGCCGCGCCAGCTCATGGTGCCCCACGTGGAGACCATGTGCGCGTCGCGCACTTCGGATTCGTAGGTGCCTTGTGGGGCCCTGGCGGCCGAGAGGCGGAAGAGTTTTCCTGGGTTCGCGGTCGCGTAGTAGAGGCGTCCGCGGGCGTCCGAGTAGAGGGACGTTACCTGCTGAGCGGTGGCGCGAGCCAGCAGGGTCGGCTGCAGCGGGCTTCCCTCGAGCCTGAAGATTTTCCCCTTCGTACCGGTGGCGATGATCAATCGGTGCTCGGTATCGAAGTTGAGATCGTAGGGCTGATCCTCACGAGACTCCCACAAGAGGTCCCAGAGTCCGTCGGCCGCGATCTGGTAGACGGCGCCCTTGGCGCCGCGCGCGTCCACGCGGGACGCCGTGGGCGTTGATGCGCTCGCACTGTCGACGACCACCGCGGTGATCTCCGTGGTGACGGTGACGCTCGGCACCGGCGCACGATTCGGGTCGTTGGTGGTCGACGACGGATCGGCGACGGGCACTCCGGGCGAGAGTGTGGCGTCGGCGCGTCCATTCACCGCCGCCACAAACAGCATGCCCTTGTCGTCGAAGCGGAGCGTGCGGATCTCCTGGAACGGCGTGTCGAGCAGCACGAAGCCCTTGCCGTTGGCATCCACGCGTAGGACCCGGCCGGGCGATTCGGTGCCAACCAGCAGGTTGCCGGCGCGGTCGACAGCAAGTGCTGTGGCGTGCGTGGCCTTGGTCCGGTAGAACGGTGTGCCGACGCCGTCCGC
>JAKFYA010000401.1 GCA_021731095.1 Acidobacteriota bacterium
CGGGCGGGCTCAAGGCATTCACCCGAGCCGCCAGGGGCGGGAGGTGCGGGACGGCGCAGTCGCACCGTCCCGCCGTACTGCTAGCCGACGGCTTCGTCCGGCACGACCTGGCCGTCGATGATCACGCCGTCCTTCTCGAGCGCCTGGTTGATCTTGGCCACCTTGATGTTCCAGGCCAGGCCCAGCGCCTTCAGCGTCGAGATGCCAATCCAGTTCAGGTCCAGTTCGTACCACGCCAGACCGTGACGCGCCGACACGGGGTGCGCGTGGTGATTGTTGTGCCACCCCTCGCCGAAGGTGACCAGCGCCACCCACCAGAGGTTGGTCGAGTCGTCCTTGGTCTTGAACCGGCGCGAGCCCCAGAGGTGGGTCGCCGAGTTCACCAGCCAGGTGGTGTGCAGGCCGACAACCGTGCGGAAGAACGTGCCCCAGAGGACGTAGGGGATGCCGCCGAAGGCGAGCAGGCCGAGGCCGACGACGACCTGCGGAATCCAGTGCCACTTGGTCAGCCACACGTGCACCGGGTCGCGCATCAGGTCCGGGGCATAGCGCGCCAGCACCTTGGTATCGTGGTGCAGGCCCTGGCCGGTGAGAATCCAGCCCATGTGGGCCCAGTAGGTGCCTTCACGCGGTGTGTGCGGATCGCCTTCGTGGTCCGACTTCTGGTGATGCACGCGGTGCGTGGCCACCCAGAAAATCGGGCCGCCTTCCAGCGCCAGCGTGCCGCAGATGGTCAGGAAGTACTCGATCGGCTTGTAGGTGGTGTACCCGCGGTGGGTGAGGAGGCGGTGGTAGGACATGCCAATGCCGAGCATGCCGCCGACGAAGTAGAGCACCAGGGCGGCGAGCATCGCGCCCTTGTCGATGTAGAAGAACGCCGCGACAGCGCCGATGTGGAAGGCCACCATGGCAATGGTGGTCACCCAGTTCACGCCCTTCGAGTAGCGCCGGCCGTACATCAGAGTCGGTTGTGTCATTCCGCGAATATCCTTTTGAAAATCCGAACCCCGCACTGGGGCGAAGAGAACGATAGCAAGCCTGCCGCGAGAGTTCTGTAATACTTCTGTACGCGCCTAACCCACATGGATTCCACTAGTTAGAGATGCCCGTCCGTTCGCTGGCACTGCACGCAGGGTACCAATGCGCCCACTCGGGGGCCTGCTGTCGCACGCCGTGGGATGTGCCGGTCGAGGCGCGCGCCCACCAGGTGATGGCCGCGGGCCTGGCCTCGGGTCAGGTGCGTCCGGCCACGGATCCTTTTCGACGGGGACCTGACCTGCCGGCTGGTGTGGTGGCCATCCTGCGACGGGGGGCCGACGGCGCGTGCACGTTTCTCGATGCCGACCGGCTGTGCGCGGTCCACCGTGGACTGGGTGCGTCTGCGTTGCCGGCAACCTGCCGCATCTTTCCCCGCATTGCGCTGACCGACGGCCGTGGCACGAGCATCACGCTGTCGCACTACTGCCCGACGGCCGCACGTCTGTTGCTGCGGACGGACCTGCCGCTGGCGATCATGGACGCACCGCCGGCATTCCCACCTGCAGACTACGAGGGGCTGGATGCCACTGAGGCGTGGCCACCGACGCTGCGGCCGGGTGTGCTGATGGGGCTGGATGGTCATGCGGCCTGGGAGCACCACGCGGTGGCTGTGCTCGCGCAGGCGCCGTCGGCCGTGTCGGCGCTGGCCACGCTGAGGCGGTCCGTGGCGCAACTCATGAGCTGGCAGCCGGGAGGCGCCTCACTGGTCGAGGCCATTGCGGCCTGCGCCGTGACGGATGAGTTGCCGTCGGCGTCCCCAGCGTTCACCACGCCACAGCCTCCTGCGCGCGCCTGGGCGCAAGCACGGTATGTCGCGGCGCTGGCCACCGTGCCAGACGCGCTCAGGGACGTGTCGGACGACCTGCCCGGTGACGAGGGCTGGCGCCTGGCCGGTGAGGGGTGGCCGCGTGTCGACCACGGCGCGCGCGCCTATGTGGCCGCGCATGCGTTTGCCAACTGGACGGCGTATCAGGGCGACGGCCTGCGCGTGTGGCTGGCCAGTGTCGCCGCGCCGCTGGGCGTGCTGGCGGTGACGGCCGCCCGCCACTGCCACCTGGCCAACCGCCCACTGGATGATGACCTGTTCGTAGAGGCCATCCGACAGGCCGACCTGCTGTTGCGCCACCGCGCCTCGCGCGAGGCGCTGGTGGCAGGCTGGACGGCCGGGTCCGATGCCCCGAACGAGACGGGGCCGGTCTAGCGCCCGCGGAACGTCTCGGCCGACCCGGGCGATTCGAAGGCGAGCGGTTTCCCACCGGCCGTGCCCTTCGCGGTGTAGTGCCCGCGCATCTGCAGGAAGTCGAGTTCGCCGGCCATGGGCCCGCGCATGCGGTTCACCTCCATGCTCTCGACGGCAAAGTCGAGCGCGAGGTCCAGCGTCGAGCTGCGTCCACGGATGACCACACGGGCCGGGCGCGTCGTGTCTGGCGCGTTGGTTTCCTCAATGGTCACGCGCGTCGTGTAGCCGATCGGTCCATCCGGACCCAGCACGCCGAGGAAGCCCGGGACCCGATCCGCGTCGGCCGCGGACTTCGGCGGGAATACGCGCCCGAACACGACCGACAGCCCGTCGTGCTGCACCTGACCCCACTGCCACGACACGCCCTCCCAGAACCCCCAGTTGTGGTCGTGGTAGCTGGTGCCCTTGTCGAGCGACACCCGATCGCGGCCCACCGTGAGTGAGCCGCCAAGCGTGCCGGCCATGACCGGCACGACATAGCCGGTCCTCCAGCCCCGGGCGCCCGCAATCTCGATGGGCGGCATCAGCCGGCCTGCGGCGCCCTCCACATCCAGCGTGCCCGTGACCCGGACACCACGGGCATCCTTCAGGTCCAGCGCGATGTGGTAGCGG
>JAKFYA010000308.1 GCA_021731095.1 Acidobacteriota bacterium
GGGCAATTGCTCTTATGCGCATGGTGGTATCGCAGGATCCAGCCCCCTGCAGCGGGCTGGTCTACTGGTCTACTGCAGGGGGCTGGATCCTGCGATACCACCATGCGCATAAGAGCAATTGCCCTGATCAGCGCCATTCTTGGGGCTCTTCTGGTCGCTTTGTATATATTCTCTTCTCCCCATGCACCCAAGGCTGACTACGCGCGCAGTGTTACAGGCAGTGTGTCTGCCGTATTAAATAGAGAAGAGGCACATAGCCTTGTTGATCCGGGGCAGCTCCAGGAGGACCGTGGTGCGGTGAGCAACCTGCAGCGCATGAGCGGACACCCCGCGAGAGTTGAGGGAACCTTTCGGGTCCGCTCCGCCGTGGGCCTCAGGCTCCCAACCGTGACCGTAGCCAAGGTGGACGGCACCGACCCGACTCCAGGCACGATTCATGCTGGCGGCAGTGATGTGCTCCTGCGATCAACCCTAGTCCCCTGTCGGATCTGGGCGCCAGGTCATCGTGCGGTCTTGGTAACAGAAGACGTTGAAGAGATCTCCCTTGAGCCGGAAGCAGCGCTGACCGTCCGCGGTCCAGGTCTGCGCGATGCCATCCGCGATGTGACCTTCGACAGCGCACATCCACGCAGCGCAGATGCCGACGAGTTGCTTGCGCATCTTGCCAGTGGTTTCGTGTCCGCCGAGGCCTGGGTCGTCGCCTTCGACCCAGTGGAGTTGGCGCTGCTTCTGCCGGGTACATTGAACCTGACGATTCTCATGCACAGCCTGATGACGATCCGCCTTGAGGTGGCTCTTCAGCGTGGGCTGCGATCTGAGTACTGGGTTCCTGCCAAGTACCTCACTGTGCCCGAGGCACAACCAGTGCAGGTTTTTCTGCCGAGAGCCCCATCTGCCGGCCCTGGCCCGTACGAAGTGTGCATCACGACGACACTCGCCTACACGGAGACGCTGGTGTTGAGTTCCCAGAAAGCCTGGGGAAGCGCGACGATTTCAGGACCTGGATACTCCCTGCGCCAGACCTTTGACGCGTCTCCTGTCGCCGGGTTTAGGCTAGGCTACGCTCCACTTGGGATGGAGCTGATAGTCTCAGTTGTTAACAAGCGAACCGGGGACTATGGACGAGCTCTGTTTGTTCATGCCGGCGCCCCAATTCCCGTTACCTTGCATCCAGGCGTCCGTGTTGAGGGGCGTATTGCCTATGCCGAGGATGCAGGCTCGCCGCAGAGCGTAGACTTGCTATGGGGCTTGGCGAATGATATTGCAAGTGACAAGCATGTGTTTGGGTGGAACGGTCAGGAAGTGAGCTTGCGGTTGTCAGAAGGGCGTTTTGCGTTTGTTCTCCCTTCGAACGTGCCGCTGGTAAAGGAGCTAGATCCGACCCTACCCTCCGTCCTGCGCCTGTCCGTCAAGGCTTCTGGTTGCAAGCCCCTGGACATTGGTACGCCGTTGACGTCTCCGAGCACCGTGCTCGGGACGCTCCTCGTCGTTCCATCTGTAGTAAAGATGCGAGTCGCGGAGGGGCACGATCTAACGGCGGGCGTTCGCTGGCGTCGAGGCGTGCTGCCCGAGCCCGACGATGACTTGCCCCTGACCGTTTCCAGCCTTGAGATTCTTGGCCGCGAAATGATACTCTACTTCGAGCCCCTCAAGCCGACAGAGCCTGCCTGGAAGAGGCTGCGAGCCGCGTGGCCTCCAGAGAAGCTCATCGTCCACCGAGACGGACCCGAGGCGCGCGTTTTTGTGCGCAATCAGGATGGCAAGTACGACATGCTGCCCAGTAGCTGGCAGCGAATCGTCGTGTCCTGTGCAGCCATACCGGACGACTACGGGAATGCAATCCTGGGGTGGAGGCAGGGAGATCTGTCGACGACGTTCGGACAGGTCTTGGCGCGACAAAGCGGATCCACCGCGACCTTCGATTTCTCCGCTCCGGCGCGGTTGGAGAAGATCTGGTGGGAGTGGTCAGCAACGGGGGATCGATATTACGCACCCGCGTCCGAGTCCCTTCAGAGTGGAATCAAGCTTCCCTGACTCCAGGCGTTGTCGAGGTCCTGCGCTTGTCGCCTACCGGGTAGGGCGTGTCTATCCAGCGGAACTCAGATGATGATCACCGAAGCCACGTTCGAGACCGGCATCGGCAGGGTGCCGAGCTCGTCGAACGTCGCCACCTGGAAGTAGAGCGTCGAGAAGGGCGGCAGGCCGCCGGTCAGGATCTGGATGTCGTAGGCCCCGCTCGGGCCGATCAGGGGGGCCCAGACCAAGGTCAGCGTGGTGAAGCCGGCGCCGATGTCCGCGGCGATGATCCCGGGGAGCACCGAGGGGAGCTGGTTGGGGCTCGAGGCGAGGAAGGCGATCGAGTTCGGCAAGGCGCCGAGGGTCAGCTCGGCGGGCGTGCCGCTGAAGACCACGGCGGTCTTGTTGAAGATCACCGGCGGGTCGTTCGGCTGGATGTCGATCGTCGAGCTGCCGTTGCCGAAGAGCGTGTCCACTTCGACGTCCACGGGGCCGGTCTTGGAGGCCAGGGGCAGCGTGAACTGGATCTGGTGGTCGAAGGTGAGCGCGAAGCTCACCGGCACGCCGTCGTAGCGCACTTCGGTCGCCGTCTCCAGGTGATCCCCGCTTACCGTCACCGAGACCGGGCTGACGTTCACGGCGAGGGCCGAAGCGGGCGCGATGGACGTGATCGTCGGCACGACGCTTCCGCCTGCGGGATCGAACGGCCAGGCGTTGGAAAGCGACGCGTGCGTCGTGCCGTTCTTCTGCACCAGGACGTCCCCGGCACCCGCGGGCCCGGGGATCGTGACGCTGATCTGCGTGCCGCCCGCGGTCGAGGCGACGCCGGTCACCTTGACGAACGGGTCGGTGCCGGACGAGGTCA
>JAKFYA010000460.1 GCA_021731095.1 Acidobacteriota bacterium
GGTCGAAGTTGTCGTGCGGCCCATAAAGGTTGGTGGGCATCGCCGCGATGAAGTCGCAGCCGTACTGGCGGCGATAGGCTTCGCACAACTTGATGCCGGCAATCTTGGCAACCGCGTACCGTTCGTTGGTGGGCTCGAGGGGGCCAGTGAGCAGCGCCTCCTCGGACATCGGCTGCGCGGCGTCCCTGGGATAGATGCACGAGCTCCCGAGATAGAGCAGCTTGCGAACACCGGTCATGTAGGCGGCGTGCACTACCGTGGCGTGAATCATCATGTTGTCGTAGATGAATTCAGCGGGCCGTGTGGAGTTGGCGAGGATGCCGCCCACGGTCCCTGCCACAAGGAAGACGTACTCGGGCTGGTTGGCGGTGAACCAGGTGTTGACCGCCGCCTGGTCACGCAGGTCCAGCTCTTCGCGCCCTGCCGTGATGAGCTGGTCGTAGCCCTCGGTGCGGAGACGCCTCAGAATGGCGGACCCCACCAGACCCCGATGGCCCGACACGAAGATGCGGCTGTGGCGATCCACTGTGTATTCCCTGATTCAGGCGGCGACTGTTCCTGAGAGGCTGGTCGTTCCGAAGTGCTGGCCCCTAGCCTGCGGCGATGGCACGGGCGCTGCGCCTCGCCGCCACCGTGGCGCGCTCCTCGATGAAGCGCACCAGTTCAGGATAGATGCGTGCGGCATCAAAGCGCTGGTGAAACAGCAGGCGGGCACGCTGGCCCATCTGCTGCCGGACCTTCTGCCCGTCAACCAGCGACATCACGGCGCTGCGAAGCGAGGCGGGATCTCCGGCCTCGTAGGCCCGGCCGACACCCTCGGCGTTGAGCAGGTTGGCCAACTCGCCCTTCAGCGACGACACCTGAGGCAACCCGGCCGCCATGTACTCGAAACACTTGTATGGCAGGGTCTGGGTGGCACGCTTCCGGTAGGCGCACAGGCCCACATCCGCGGTCTGGAGGAGATCCGACAACGACTCCGGGTCCAGCCATCCGGTCAGCGTCATGTTCGAGAGATGGGCACTCCGCCGTCGGATGTCCTGCATGCGGTCGCCGTCACCGGCCAGCGCGAAGTGAATGGCGTGGTTTCCTTCCCGCTGCAGCAGGTCGGCACACTTGACCACCGTGTCGAAATCGTAGCTGTGTCCGAAGCTGCCGCTGAACACCACGAGATGTGCCCCTTCGGGAACACCGTGCCGCATCCGCACACTGTGTGCCCGGCTGGGCTGTCCAGGAAGGTCAGTCGCACGATTGGTCAGCGACCCCAGAGGGAAGACCTGCTGGGGCACATTCCAGTCGCGCGTCCGGTGCGACACGGCCCAGCTCAGGAACGAGTCTGAGACTGCGGTAATGCCTGAGGCCCCTTCCATGGTCCGGGTCAGGCGGTTGTACTCGTGCGAGAGCAGCGTGCGCGCCAGGCCATGCAGGCGCTTCGGCAACACGCTGAGGTACACGTCCGGCCAGGGGTCCTGAACGTCCACGATGACCGGAATGCCTCGTTCCTGGCCGTACACCACGGCAGCTTCCGCCAGTTCCGGCGTGGGCAGGCTTACGACGATGACATCGGGAGCCTGCTCATGCTGCACCGTCTCCCGGAAGGCCTTTGCCAGCGCGCGATGGTGCAGCACCCTGGCCGGTGACACATTCTTGCGGTAGGTCGGTCCGGTGTGGAGGAGGCGCAGGCTTCGACCGTGTCCGATTGACAGGGACACGGGACCGTCAAAGCGATGACGCTTGGTGAGGTGCTGATAGGTGGAAGACCACCAGGTCACATTGTGTCCGGCTGCGGCCAGCGCGTTCACAATCATCCCGTAGCGATGCGGAGGCGCGCCAAGGTCCAGACCGGCAATTGGTTCGCCGGCATGGACGACCCACACATCCAGCGAATCTGGAGCCCGTCGGGTTGAAAGCTTGGCTGATTTGCTCGGAAATCTCATACGTAGGGCGACCTAGAGACCCAGCTTCTGACGCATTCGACCAACCAGACCTGCCGTCACGGACCGCTTGGCCGCCGACAGGGCGAGGAGCTGGTCGAGCGCCTCACCAAACGAAAAGACTGTCTCGACTCGGAGCCGCGACGCCCCCGGTGGCGCCGTCCGCGGCGAGTCGCGCCAGACCAGAATTGACTTGGCCTGTGAGTCCGCAACGACATCCAAGCAATTCTCGGGCCGGTCATCGACAACGGCGTCGAGTCCCAGCGAAGCCGCAATCAGACCCCTTGATCCGTTGACCACGTAGACGCTCGGCATCGAAAAGCCGTTCTTGACCAGCCAGGCCTGGGACTGCCGTTGGGCTGTGTCCCCCGCACTGGACGGGCGCTGGGTCAGGAAGATCACTTCCCAGCGATTCTTGAGCGCGGCCTCCGAAAGCCGGCCAACTGCGCCTGGTTCCACTTCTTTCAGGGTGCACCAGAAGTTGTCTACCTTTCGGACGTGCGCCCAGAGCTGTTTGTATTCCCGCGCTGTCAAGGCACGTCTGGCCGTTTCCACCGATGGAGACGGTGGTATGACCCCCGGTATTGTCTCAGCAGAATCCCCTGATTCGCCATCAGGTACTGGTTCGGCCGCGAAGGCCTGACCTGGTGAAATATCAACCCCTGGGCCGAATAATGTCTCCGCCTCTCGCTGTAGCGCAGCGGCCATGTCTGCCACCGTTCCGTCGAGGTCACACCCGATCCGAAGCGCCATTGTTATCTCGTTACCAGGAGCCGACCAGACGGCCGTCGCTCGTGTAAGGCAATACCACAGAGCACCGCGAAGAGTACGGCGTTGCCGGGCATTTGCAGGCTGAATTCGGCCATAGACTGAAGGGCCACGGCAAGCAGGCCCGTGGTGGCTCCCACCCTCAGCCAGTAACCCCGCCCGTC
>JAKFYA010000108.1 GCA_021731095.1 Acidobacteriota bacterium
AGACAGGCTGACTGAACGGCGGCGCCGCCAGCGGTTCGCTGTTCAGTGGCGTCGGACGGGGCCGTTGCCAGATCGGAGTCGCTGGCTCGGCTCCGGACGGGGAGGCGCGATACACATTGACGCGGGGCGCTGCAGCACCACCGACAGCTGCACTCCCCGGCGTCCAGGTCACGGTCAGCGCACTTGCCGTGTAGGCCAGGTCAAGACCGGAAGGGATGCTCGGCAGAGGCGAGAACGTCACTTCGACCGGTGTGTGTTGCGGCCCAGGCCGCTCGCGTGTATTGAACGGCACCGCCAGATAGAAGCGTCGCGCCGTGGCGTTGTCCGGGTCGGCGACGGTCTCGACGATCGTGACTGTCGCTCCGGCAACAGAGCCATCGCTCGACGCCTGACGTGCCGGTTCGCCAGGCAGCGCCGCGGGCAGAACCGGCACACGTGCGATAGGCGTCGCCTGCTGCAGGAACATTCCCCGAGGCGGCGCGGCAACGCCGGTGAAGGCGTAGATTTCGACGTAGCCGATGTCGACCGGTGTCGAGCGATCCACGTTGGCGGCCGGAATCGTCAGCGATAGATAGACGTTATGGCCAAGACGCGTCGCGGTGACGCGCTCGACGGCGGCAGGAAGTCGAACCAGGGGCGCAAGCGGTGGCCCTTTTTTTCCGCATGAGGCGAGCACGACGCCGACGACACCCAGCGCAATGAGCCTGGTGCACGTCGGCCACAGAACGTCCGCTCGCCGCTGTCTCACTCGATCGCCTGGGCGCTGGTGCCATCGCTGCGCCGCTCGACCGCGCGCCGAGCCATATCGGAGGACTTGAACCGACGCACATCGATGGAGTGGCCGCGCACCTTGTAGTTGAGAATGCGCTCGGTCGTGTCAAGCAGCCGCGCCGCCTTGGCGCGATTGCCACGAGTAGTCTTCAGTGCGTCCTGAATCAAGTCGCGTTCATAGGCCGCAACCGCATCCTTGAGTGACACCCGGGTGACCGTGTTCGACGAGTCCGCCGTCTGCAGCGAGGGGGGCAGGTGATGCGCGTGGACCACTGCACTGTCGCACACCAGCACGGCCCGCTCGAGCGCGTTCTCCAGCTCACGCACATTGCCAGGCCAGTGATAGGCCATCAGCATGTCGATCGCCGGCGTTGAAATCCGCTTGATGACCTTGCCGTGTTCGCGAGAGAATTTTTCGAGGAAGTGGTCCGACAGCAGCAGCAGGTCGGCTTTCCGTTCGCGCAGGGGTGGCACGAAGATCGTGAACACGTTGAGGCGATAGTAGAGGTCCTCGCGGAACGTACCATCCGCGATTGCCTTCTCCATGTCCTTGTTGGTGGCCGCGATCATGCGGACGTTCACCTTTACGGTTTCGGTGCCACCAAGTCGCTCAAACTCGCGTTCCTGTAGTACCCGCAGCAGCTTTACCTGCGTGCTCAGGTTGATGTCGCCGATTTCATCCAGGAACAACGTGCCGCCTTCGGCGAGCTCGAATCGTCCCTTCTTGCGTGCCTGGGCGCCGGTGAACGCCCCCTTTTCGTAGCCGAATAGTTCCGACTCAATCAGCGTATCCGGCAACGCCGCACAGCTGACTTTGACGAACGGCTTCTTGGCTCGGAGCGAGTTGTAGTGGATGGCGTGCGCGATGAGCTCTTTACCCGTGCCTGACTCACCACGAATCAGCACCGTGGTGTTGGTCTGCGCAACCTGCGCCACCTGCTCGTACATCTGACGCGTCGGACCGCTCGTACCGATGATGTTCGAGAAATCGTAACGCTCACGCAATTCCTGCTTGAGGTGCGTGTTCTCATCGAGCAGCCGGCGACGCTCTTCCTCGAGCTGCCGCTGCACGTTCAAGGCTTGCGCGATCATGCCGCTGACGATGCCGAAGAACTTGACGCTGCTCTCGTAGTCGCGCTCGGCCTTGAATCGCAGATCCACGCCAAGCGCACCTGCCGGCGTCCGCTGCAGCAGAATCGGCACGCAGATGAACGAGAGTTCCTGGCGGGCCGAGTCCGTACGGCGCGCCGCACGGTTCAGCAGCGCGGGTTCACGGCTGACCCGCGGCACAACGATCGGCTTGCCGCTTTCGACGACGCGGCCGGTGATGCCCTCACCAACCTTGTAGCGCACGCCCTGAGCACGATCATCGAAGCCTTCGGCGGCTTCGACGTGCAGTTCGTTGTCGCGCAACAGCGTCACCATTCCACGGACCACGCCGTGGTGACGCATCAGGATCAACAGCACGCGCTGAACACCAGCGCGGAGATTCAGTGTGCCGGACAGGGCCTGACTGATTTCAAGTAACGACGACATCCGGCGCGCATCACGGGCGGCGGCGAGGGCGTCAGACGGCTTGGCGGCGGGCATGAGCAAAACTCCTGTGTGGTGTCAGTGTGCCTGTCCTACATTTTTGTTAAACTGCAAATATACACAAACACCGTTGTGTGAATTTCAGCCTCTCACCACGATCATTGTACAGGATTTTTTGCACGATTCACGCGATTCTGCGCGTGACAACGTCACTTCATCGTCATGGCTCGCCCCTTGCGATGAAGTCTGTGCATGACATCGCTTCATCGTGCATTCATCCTTCTCTTCTTTCCTCTTTTCTTCCTCATGGTGCCGTGTGTCGGTTCCGCGCAGGCGGACGACATCGCTGACATGCCCCACCTGCGACCGCTCGACAACGGCCTGCATCAATTGGTTGAAATGGGCATTCGCAACTCCCCGTCGTTTCGTGCGCTGGTCAACCGCCTCAGCACATCAGACGTCGTGGTCTACATCCGCTGCGGTCGGAGACTGCGGGCGGGCCTGAGTGGGCAGCTGACATTTCTGGGCACCTCTGCAGGCATTCGTTA
>JAKFYA010000275.1 GCA_021731095.1 Acidobacteriota bacterium
TCCCAATTTAGGGCGCTCTTCGTAGAGTCCGGCTGTGGTCGGACCAGACAGGAACGAACGACGATGACGACGATGGTAGACAGCACCCAGGCGCGCGAGGCCCAATACGTTCTGCAGACTTACCGCCGCCAGCCGGTCACGCTGACGCGAGGTGAAGGCGCGCGCCTGTGGGACGTGGACGGCCGCGAGTATCTGGATCTGCTGTCCGGCATCGGCGTCGCCTCCCTCGGGCACGCCAACCCGGGCCTCGCCCGGGTGATCACCGACCAGGCCCAGACGCTGTTGCACACGTCGAACCTGTTCTTCCACCCGCTGCAGGGGCAGTTGGCAGAGCAGCTCACGCGGCTCTCTGGGCTGCAGCGGGCGTTCTTCTGCAACAGCGGCACTGAAGCCATGGAGGCGGCGCTCAAGTTTGCGCGCCGTTACTTCTACACGCTCGGGGAAACCCGCACGGAGATTATCGCGCTCGAGCGGTCGTTTCACGGGCGAACCATCGGTGCGCTTTCGATCACGTCGGACGAACACTATCGGGCACCGTTCGAGCCGCTGCTCTCCGGCGTCAAATGGATTCCGGCCAACGATCCGGCCGCGCTGGCAGCGGCCGTCTCCACAAACACGCTGGCCATCGTCGTCGAGCCGATTCAGGGTGAGGGCGGCGTGCGTTTGCTGACGCCGGAATTCGCGCGAGGCGTCAACGAGGCGAGCGCGCGCACGGGCGCCATCGTGATCGCCGACGAAGTGCAGAGCGGCTGTGGACGGACCGGGCACGTCTTCTACTCCGAAGTGATCGGACTGAAGCCGCATCTGATGACGCTCGGCAAGGCGCTCGGGGCGGGCGTGCCGGTCGGCGCAGTACTCCTTGGCCAGGACGTCGCATCGAAGATTTCGTACGGCGATCACGGGACCACCTACGGCGGCAACCTGCTGGCCTGCCGCGCCGCGCTCTACTTCGTCGATCAACTCGTCAACGGCGGCGTCATGGCACACGTCGCCAAGGTCGGCAAGGTGTATGAGCAGCGGCTGCGGGCCCTCGCCGCGAAGCATTCGTTCATTCGCGAGGTACGTGGCGCCGGTCTGATGTGGGGGCTCGACCTGTCGATCGACTCGTCCACTATCGTGCCGCTCGGCTTGAAGCACGGTGTCATCGTCAACCGTACGGCGGACACCGTGGTGCGGATGTTGCCGCCACTGACGATCACGGACGGTGAGATCGCCGAAGGCCTCTCGCGTCTCGACAAGGCGCTGACGGAGCTCGAAAGGAGCAAGTAGATGCCACGAACCTCGCGCATCACGATACGAACGGCTGAGGCCACCGAAGCTCCGTCTATTCATGCGCTCATCACCGCCAACCTCGCCGAGGGGCGCCTTCTGCCGCGCGCGCTCGGCGAGATCACCCTGCGCGCATCAAAGTTTGTGGTGGCCGTGCGCGGCCGCAAGGTGGTCGGCTGCGCCGAACTTGCGCGGCTCAGCCCACAAGTCGCGGAGGTGCGCTCGCTGGCTGTTGATCGAACGGCCCGGCGGCATGGCATTGGCAAGGCATTGGTCGATGAGCTTCGCAGCCGCGCACGACGCGAAGGCTATGACCAGCTGTGCGCGTTCACGCACGCGCCAGGCTATTTCATCACCATGGATTTCTCCATCGTGCCGCACCTCTGGCTCACCGAGAAGGTGTTCGCCGATTGCGTGAAGTGCCCGAAATTCCGTCACTGCGGCCAGTACGCGATGGTGCTGCCGCTCGAATCCAACGTCGACTCGATCGACCACACCATACAACCGGTCGCCGTCTACCCATGACTCTTCCGACACTGCAGACAGTCGACGTCGCCGCCGGCGGCGTCACGACACCACGCGGATTTCGCGCCGCTGGCATCCACGCCGGCATCAAGGCCAGAGCGGGCGCACTCGATCTCGCGCTGCTGGTATCTGATCGGCCCGCCGTTGCCGCCGCGGTGTTCACGACGAACAAGGCGCAGGCCGCCCCGATATTGGTGTCGCGCGAGCACCTCCACAAGACCGGCGGCATCGTGCGAGCCATCGTTGTCAACAGTGGTTGCGCCAATGCCTGCACTGGCGACGACGGACTGGCCAACGCGCGGACGATGACCTCGGACACGGCGGACCTCATCGGCTGTACGCCGGAAGAGGTGCTGGTCTCCTCAACCGGCGTCATCGGGGTGGCCCTCAAGATGGACCGCCTTCGCGCAGGGTTACCGGTGGTGTACGCGGCCCTCGGCGCGGACCACGGTGATCAGGCCGCCAGGGCGATCATGACGACGGACCCGTTTCCGAAGGAGTCTGCTGTCACCATCACCATCGGATCTCAGTCGTTTTCGATTGGCGGAATGGCCAAGGGCTCCGGGATGATCGAGCCGAACATGGCGACAATGCTCGGCTTCATCACGACGGACGCCGACGTGCCGAAGGCCTTGCTCGATCGAGCGCTTCGCGAAGTGGTCGACGATACCTTCAACGCGATCACCGTGGACGGCGAATGCTCAACCAATGATTGCGTGATGCTGATGGCCAATCGTGCCAGCGGCGTGGCGATCACCGAGGGCAACTACGATACCTTTGCTGACGGGCTGCGGGCGGTGTGCCTGCGCCTGGCTCTCGGCATCGTGCGCGGCGGCGAAGGTGCAACCAAGCTGATCACGGTCACCGTCAACGGCGCCGCGACGGCCAAGGAAGCGCGCACCGCGGCTAAAGCCATTGCCAACTCCTTGCTCGTCAAGACCGCCGTTCCCGATGCACTCTGGGGGAAAAGCCACAAAGAAGGCGAGGCCTCGTTACCACAAAAGCCAGAGGCAATCACTCTTAAGGCTTGGGCTGGCATTCGCATCTCGTT
>JAKFYA010000229.1 GCA_021731095.1 Acidobacteriota bacterium
GGCGGTGGCCACCGCCTCCATCACCGCGGCACGCTCGGCCCGTTCGGGATGGCCGGGCGGCGTCACATGGTCGGCGAAACGCGGGCTGGAGAAGACAAGGAGGGACAGGGATACCGGTGTCACGGCAGGCATCTGTCAGGGTACACCGGCGGCACCTGGAGTGGCCGATCCGGTGGGGAGAGGATCATCCGCGTGGGCCGACCGGGGGCCGGCCCACGCGCGACGGGTACTACTCGATGACCAGGCCGAGTTTCTCGGACCAGTCGAGGTAGGCGAAGAAGCTGTCCTCGCCACCGTTGGTCCACTTGCCGCCCTTCTCCTGGCCGATGCGCAGCCAGTCCGGGCGCTTGATGTCGCCCATGCCGACGGCGATGTGCATGATGGACGTGCCCTTGAACTTGTCGATGTGATGGGTCCAGGGTGTGGGGGCGCCAATCGACTGGATGAGCTCGATGTTGATGCCTGCCTGCTTGATCTGGGTGGTCTGCACGGTGGTGGTCCGAGACCAGTCAGACTTCGGCGGGTACGGGAACCAGCCCTCCGGCGGGAAGCGCCGAAGCGGGGTCGGGTCCATGCCGAACACCTCGACATATTTCCTCACGGACGCCTCGGCTGAGGTGTTCGCCAGCCCGACGTGGCTGATGGGACGACCGCCAAACAGCGCGCTCTGCTTCACCGGCGCTGGCGGCATCTCGGGACGGGCCGTTGGCCCCACTTCGAGCGTCGCCCCAATTTCGGTGTGGCGGAGGTCGACGAACGTATAGGCGCCGCCCCTCTTGCCGCCGGTCCATTTGCCGCCCTTCGACTGAAGTTCGGCCGTGACCGCATCGATGTTCCCGTCAAGCCCCACGCCCAGGTGATGGACACCCAGGCCATAGCGCTTGAGATAGTCCGAGATCGGGCCCTTCTGGGTGACCGGCTGCAGAATCTCCAGATAGAAATTCGGCATCGGTACGTAGGCGACCTTCGAGACCGCCTTCGAGCCGTCCGGCAGGTCGATGGTCAGCGTGCGAATCTTCGGCACCGGAATGCCGAAGATATCCGCGTACCCCTTCACGACGGGATTGATATCGGGCACCACGATGCCCAGGTGCGTCAGCGGCGCGCCCTTCAGCAACGGCGCGGTCTGCGCCACCGCCGTTCCCATCAGGGGCATGGCCACCAGGGCCAGCGCACCCACACAACGAGCTACAAGTTTTTGCATGTCGCTCCCCTACTCGATGACGATGCCGAGGGTGTCGGTCCAGTCGAGATAGGCGAAGAAGGAGTCCACGCCCCCGTTGGTCCACTTGCCGCCCTTCTCCTGCCCCATCTTGAGCCACTCGGGGCGCGCAATCTTGCCACGGCCGACGGCGATGTGCATGAGCGACACGCCCTTCTGATTCTTGATGTGGTGCGACCACGGATTCGGCTCGCCGACACCCTGAATGACCTCAAGGCCGATCTTGCCCTGCATCAGCATGGCCGTCATCACATGGCCATCGTTGGTCCACATGTTCGGGGGAAACGGGAACGCGCCCTGCGGGGGGAAGCGGCGCGGCTCGGCGACCTTCGTGCCGAACACATCAATCAGCATCTTCGCCGAGGCGGCCGCATCCGTATTGGCAAAGCCCACGTGGCTGATGGCCAACCCTCCGAACAGGCTGCTCTGCTCCTTCGGGGGCGCGGGCATGGTGGGTTTCGCCGACGGTCCAACGATGATCGTGGCGCCAATTGGCGTGTTGCGGAAGTCGACCCAGGCGTAGGCGCCGCCCTTCTTGCCGCCAGTCCACTTCCCGCCCTTGCCCACCAGTTCCGTGCGGACCGCGTCCACGTTGCTGTCCATGGCTACACCAAGGGCCCAGAGCCCAAGCCCGAACTTCTTGAGGTGGTCAGCCATCGGTCCCTTGCCCGTCGGCTGCACGATGGCGATGTAGAAGTTCGGCATCGGGACATAGGCCACTTTGGCCTTCTCCTTCTTGCCGTTTGGCAGCTCGTAGGCCACCTCGGACGCCTCGGGCGTCGGGATGCCGAAGATGTCGCCATACCCCTTGGCCGTCTTCGCCATGTCTGGCGTGATCACCACGAGGTGCGTGAGCGGGGCGTCCTTGAGCAGCGGCCCATTCTGGGCAGCGGCGGTGCCGCGCAGGCCGGGAACGGCAAGTACAGCGGCAAACAGCAGAATTCCGGTAACCAAACGGCGCATCGTGTGCGGCCCTCCTGAAGGCGCCACTATACCCGGAAAACCACGCCCTGCCACCGCCGGGGAACGCGAAAGCCCCCCGGCTGCATGTGGGTAATTCACACAGCCTGTGGCGGATTCACCACGACCCGCAGGCGCCTGTCCCTCAAGTCTCGTCAAAGTGCAGCAAAAGCCAGCTTTCGCAACCTTCGTCACAGGCGTTGCGGCGGCCCATCGCTTGCAGTAATCAGGGCATGCGCCGATTCCTACCTGCTCTCGTCGCCCTCGCGATGCTGGCCCCCGGCTGCCACGGCACCACACCCACGGCCCCGACTGCCGTCACGCCGCAGGACTATCTGGTGATCCTGCGGGTCACCAGCGCCCAGACCGGCGCCTTCGTAGCGGGACTGCAGGCCACAGTCCTCACCGGGCCGCTGGCGGGCACGACGGCCAGGACCACTGCAGACCAGCTGCCCCTCCAGCTTCCGGCCGGCGTGGTGACCATCCGCCTCACCGCCGACGGCCACGACCCGGTGGAGCCCCAGATCACCGTCTCCGGTCCTGTGGTCATCGCCTTCCCGGCTACGCCGGTTGTGGCGCCTGCGCCGACGCCGACACCCACACCGACCCCGGAGCCGACACCCACCCCGACTCCGATTCCGACGCCCACGCCCACGCC
>JAKFYA010000147.1 GCA_021731095.1 Acidobacteriota bacterium
GCTTGACCACGATCTCTTCGGTGTCATTGATGCGGTCTACAACCAGGCCAAACCGACGCTCGTCCGCTTTCAGCACGACGATGTTCACCGCCTGCGCCGCCGCGTCCGCCTCAGACAGGTTGAGTTCGCGACGGAGCCAGATCAGGGGCAGCAGGTTTCCCCGAAGCCGGTAGAACGTACCGTCGTCGATTCGCTCGACCGCCGTGGCTGCAGTGGCCTCGTCGAGACGCACCAGCTCCAGCAGATTCACCTGCGGAATGGCGTACCGGGCACCGTCGCTGGTCACGATCAGCGCGGGAATGATGGCCAGGGTCAGTGGGATCTTGATCCGGATGGTCGTGCCCTCACCCACGCGACTGTGGATGTCGACCTGTCCTCCGATGCGTTCGATGTTCGTCTTCACGACGTCCATGCCAACGCCACGACCCGAGATATTGCTCACCTTCTCGGCGGTCGAGAAGCCCGGCTGGAAGATCAGCCGCACCGCATCCTGATCGCTCATCCGCGCGGCCAGTTCGGCGGTGACGACGCCACGACGCAGCGCCACCGCGCGAATCTTGTCCGGATCAATGCCGGCGCCGTCATCGGCAATTTCGATGTTGATGTGCCCACCCTCGTGGTACGCACGCAGGCGCAGGAGTCCCTCCGAGCCTTTGCCTCGGGCGACGCGCGCGTCGGGTGCCTCGATACCGTGGTCCACGGAGTTGCGGATGATGTGGGTCAGCGGATCCTTGATGGCCTCGATGATGGTCTTGTCGAGTTCGGTGTCCTTGCCGTCCATCTCAATGCGGACCTGCTTGCCGCACAGTGTGGCCACGTCACGGACGACCCGGGGAAACTTGCTCCAGATGTTGCCAATGGGCTGCATGCGCGTCTTCATGACGCCTTCCTGCAGTTCCGACGTCACCAGGTTGAGGCGCTGGGTGGCACTGACAAACGCCGCATCCGCCCCCTGGCTGGTGAACTGCAGGATCTGGTTGCGCGCCAACACCAGCTCGCCGACCAGATTCATCAGCTTGTCGAGGATGCCGACGTCGATCCGCAGGGAACTGTCCGCCACCGCCGACTTGCGCCCGTCGCCTCCTTCTCCGGCAGCCGGCTCGGCCGGGGGCACCGCCGGGTCATGCACCGGTTCGGAGTCCTGGGTCGGATTGGCACTGACTGGCACGATGGGCGACGGCATCGGCGCAGGCGCCGGAGGCGCCGCCGCCGCGGGGACAGGCACCGCCGGTGCAACGGGGATGGCCGCGGCCTCGCGTGGCTGATTCAGCTGCGTCAGCAGCGCAATGATGTCTGAGTAGTCCTCGTCCGGCTCAAGGCCAGTGGCCTCGATGTGCCCGAGGATACGGCGGATGACATCCACCATCTGCAGCAGACCCGTGGTGATGTCCTGGTCCAGCAGCAGCACCCCGTCACGCATCTTCACCAGCAGGCTCTCGCCCACGTGGCTCACGCCCTCGAGCTTGGAGAACGCCAGGAACCCGCAGGTGCCCTTGATGGTGTGAATGGTGCGGAAGATGCTGGCGAGGGTGGGCCCGTCGGTCGGGTTCTTTTCCAGCTTGACCAGGTCGAGATCGAGGCGATCGAGGTTCTCGTAACTCTCGATGAGGAATTCTTTGACGGCTTCGTTCATGGTCCTTGGGGCGGGTTCCGCGACAGCGGAACCACCGCAAGGAGCTAATCGGCGGAACGGAACGGGGCTTGAGCCACCCCGTCAGAAGCCGGATGCCTGGGCCACAGGCGCCTCATCGGCCACCGCCGAGGTGTCGGCCTCGACAATGGCCGCCTCTTCGGCGTCCTGTTGTGCCCGGGTATCGGCAGCGGCCTGTTCGAGCAGGTCCACCGCCTCCATGGTGATGAAGAAGTCGCCCGCGCCGGGGATGGCAAACCCGTTGGTCAGACCGTTCCCCTCGTCGAGGGCTGGCAATACCCCGGTGTCGCGGATCTCCGGGAGCGAGAACGAGGCCCGATGGCCACGCTCGCAGAACTGGGCGTGGATGCGGCCCGCCAGCAGGTTGCCCAGTTCCCCGGCCGCCGAGGCGATGTCCTCGTCGACGGCCTCCGCGACGGGACACCCGAACATCTTGGAGGTGACAGCGCCACCGGCCGCGCGCGTCAGATGCACCCCCAGCTTGAGCACGAACCGGTCCGTCAATTCGACCTTGACCGCGCACCCGAAGTCCATGCCCGACGTGCCGTCGGACACAGCATTGCCCACCTCGGCGTCGAACATCATCCCGAACACCTGTCGCGCCGCGCTGGACACGATGCTCCGGATCTCCGGCACCAGGGCCGAGACGGCGCTCAGCGGCCCGGGAATCTGCACATACGGACCAAGCGTGGCCCTGAAGGTCGCCGGCACATACGAGCGCCGGATCACCTCGTCGAAGATCTGCGGGTCGACCGACTCGTCCCCGTCCGCCACACGCACAATCCGCAGGCCGGCCACCTGCATCTCACGCAGGCGCTGCGCCAGCCGCTCGGCCGACACCACGCCGAGTTCGCTCCCGATGAACACCAGGTTCACCGGGGACCGGCGAAACGTGGCAATGGCCGCCGCACCGGACTCGGCGGCCATCACGGTGCCGTAGCGCTTGGCCTGACCGGCAAAGAAGGTCCGGTAGTTGAGGTTGCCTTCCGCCAGCAGGCAGGGCGTGTCCGGTGACAGCCGGATGGCATGCCGGTCCACGCTGCCGCTGGTGCCGGGGGGCAGCGAGCGGATGAGCTGGCCAATCTTCTCGACCACAACCTCATTGCGTGGCGGTTTCAGGATGTAGTCCGTAATGCCGAGCCGCATCAGCTTGACCACGGCGTCCTGA
>JAKFYA010000238.1 GCA_021731095.1 Acidobacteriota bacterium
CGAGCTGCACAAAGGCACCATTCGCGCGGAGAGTCGGGGCGACGGCCAAGGCGCCACGTTCACCGTCGCGTTCCCAGTCGCCGCGCGCGTACCTATGCTGGCGGCAACCAAGGAACAATCTCCCTCGGCCTGACGGCGGTTCAGGTGGAAGCATCCAGATACACGGCTGTAGTGTCTGGAGACAGTCGATCGCACCCCCAATCTCCACGAGCCCGCCCAAAACACTTCCAACGCCCGTACTGCGACTGAAGATGCCGCGGACGATGATGACGTAGCACGCCGGTGGCGCCCCAGGGAATAGCCATGGAGGCGCGTTGGTATGCGGGTTGCTCGGCTTTACCGCGGAGGTATCCCATGTCGCTGTTCGCACTCGAATGGACGGGGTTCACCATCGGCGCGGTGATCACGGCCGTGCTCTTTGGGGGGCTCATGGTTCCCTACTTGATCAAGGAGATTCGCGACGGCAAACGAGACTTGGGTCCATTGCGCAGGCTCCGCGGCAATCGCGTGGTGGCGGGGCCGTCGACTCCCAGTGGGGCCGGCGACGTCAATCCGGGTCGGGTTGGCGATCCTGCGCCAGGCCAGCCCTCGGGACAGGCCGATCCTTACGGCGAGCGCGCACGTCGCCATGCTCCTCCGATCCAGTCGTAGCGAGTGGCCGGTCCACACTGAACAACCACCGCCGCGGGGCATCGCGCCTCGCGGCGGTGTTCATCGCCCACTCGTCGGCACCATCAAAAATCGAGCTGCAGTCCCTTCAAGGCGTGAGCAAGCGCTGAAGATCGTGGCCCGCCCCAGGCCGCCCCATATAATGGGCCGTTCGACGAGTCGGCCCCCATGCCTGTTCTTCCCCCAAGACGTCCTCGCCTCCTCGTCGTTGACGACGATCACGCCACCTTGAAGGTGATCGAGCGCCTGGGTGTCCGGGCCGGATTTCAGGTGGAGACGTGCCCGCACGGAGGGGGCGCGATGGACTGCCTGGTGGAGCGACCGGCCGATTTGGCGATGGTCGATTTGCACACGCCCGACGCGGACGGCATTGAGTTGCTCAAGCGCTTCAAGGCGATCGTGCCGGCCTGCGATGTCATTCTCATGACCGGTGGCCGCGTCGACAGCGCCGTGGAAGCCATCAAGCACGGCGCGCGGGAATACCTGAGCAAGCCGTTCGACCTCGATCGCCTGCGCGTGGTGCTGGCCGAAATCCGGGACGATCTCGATCGTCGCGCTCAGGTCGCCGCTCTCGAGGGTGACGTTGCGCGCCAGTTGGAGTTCTGCGGCATGCTGGGCCGTAGCCCGGGCATGCAGGACGTGTTCAGTCTCATTCAGCGTCTTGCGCCGCACACAAACGTCGCTTTGATCACGGGGGAGAACGGTACGGGCAAGGAGCTCGCCGCGCGCGCGTTCCATCGGTCGGGCCCTCGGCACGCGGGTCCCTTCGTCAGCCTGCTCGCGTCGGAGGTTACCGCCTCCGCGTTCGTGGCCGCCACCGGGGCGACGTTGTTTCTCGACGAAGTCAGCGAGCTGTCGGCTGAGGCGCAGGCAGATCTGCTCCGCGCAATCGACGATACGGCGCGCAGCCGGCCGCGTTCGCTGCAACAGCGTCACGACGTCGCCATCGTCGCGTCGTCGAGACGCGACCTGCGTGCCGAGGTGGCCGCCGGCCGTTTCAGGGACGACGTGCTCTGTCGGCTCGGCGTGGTGGAGATCGCCTTGCCGCCGTTGCGGGATCGGCGCGAAGACATTCCGTATCTGACGGCGGCGTTCATTCGCGAGATGACAGCGCGGTTGCGGCGTCCGCTTCTGGGCCTCAGCGCGTCGGCCGAGCGGCTGCTGCTCTCGGCGCCGTGGCCCGGGAACGTGCGCGAGCTGAAGAACGCCATCGAGCGCGCGTGCATCATGGCGAACGGATCGACGATCTCGGAACGCGAGCTGGTCCCCGCGATGAAGGTCCGGCACCTCGGCTCAGATGGAAGTGGGTTGTGTGCGGCCGGCATGCCGTCCGACGTACCGGAGACCGTGGTTGCCATCGAGCGCGATCACATCGTGGCTGTGCTGCAACAGATGCGCGGCAATCGCATGGCCGCCGCGAAAGTGTTGGGCATCAGCCGCCGCGCGCTCTACCGCAGGCTCGAACGCTACCAGATTGGCGCCGAAGCGCCGGCGCGGCGGGCCTATCTGCCTCGTCCAAGGTAGAATACGGTCATGCCTTATCCCGAGTTCTTCGTGGCGCCGATGCGCGCCGAATTGACAAGCCTTGGCGTCGAGGAGTTGCGAACGTCCGCGGACGTGGACGCCGCCGTGAGAAATACGGCAGGGACGCTGCTGGTGGTCGTGAATTCTGTCTGTGGGTGCGCGGCGGGGAAGGCCCGCCCCGGCCTGGCGCTCGCGCTTCGTCATGGCGTGCGGCCCGACCGGCTGACGAGCGTCTTTGCCGGCTTCGACACCGACGCCACGAACCAGGCCCGCGCCTACTTCACCGGCGTCATGCCGTCGTCACCATCGATCGGGCTGCTCAAGAACGGAACGCTGGTCTACATGCTGGAGCGGCATCAGATCGAAAACCGCACGGCCCTCGAAATCGCGGAAGAACTGAGCCGCGCCTTCAGCCAGCACTGCGCACAGACGACGCACGCGTAGCATCTGGTTATTCTCGTTGTCTGGTAGTTCGATTGCCTGGTCACTTGGTGCTCTGGTTACTTGCCAGCCGCGTCAATAACCAGATCACCAGATAACCCGATTACCAGATTCATGGCGGCGTTAGCCGCCCCTGGTGTGCATCTCGAGGTGGGGGTCCTGTTTCAGCGCCTTGATT
>JAKFYA010000470.1 GCA_021731095.1 Acidobacteriota bacterium
TTGCCGCTGAGGGTGGTGCCGAACGTGCTGTTGAAGGTGCCCAGGGACTCAAAGAAAGCCGACATCCCCGCAGCCCGTTCGTCACGTCTGGGCGAAATGCGCACGGCACTGTACCCGGCCTGGTCGACGCGCAGCGCACGGCCGTCGTGCAGCGTGATGGTGGGATACGCGAAATCGGCGTTGGTGATGATGCCGTAGATGTCGCCTGGCGCGGCGGCCAGCGGTGCCGCGGCGGCCAGGATGCGTTCCTCAGCGTCTGACAGCGTGTGCGGCGCACGACGCGCGATGTCGCGCAGCAGGAACGCATAGGGTTCGAGGCGCGCCTCTGACGCAATGAAGGTCTCGATCGTGGCAGCGTCGCACCGCAGCACCTCCGGCTCGAGAAACGCCGCCTCGGTGCCGAATGCAGCCGCGAGCTGCTGCATCTCCTGCTGCATTCCCTGCGGGCCTGCCTGCCGCGTGTCCTGGTCTGACAGGAGACTGGCATACACAGACAGCCGGACGATGGCCTGCTCCAGGCGCGAGAAACACTCAAGCGCGTCGGCCAGTGTCGTGGCCGAGTTGCGAAGCTGACCACGGAACGCGCCCAAGCCGGGCACCGCCTCGGCCGTGGCCTGCTTATGGGAACGCCAGGCTTCCTCCGAGGGATACAAGTCGGCGAGCTGCCAGGTGTCGTGCGCCGGGATGTCGACGCGGGAGCGGGGGGATGATGCCGGTGTGTGTGCCATACGCTGATGAGGCGGGAGTGTACCGCACTTGCGCTGGCCGTGGCCCGCAGACCGGCGGACGCGGAGACCGGTGAACCCGGGTGGCAGGTCAGCCTGCCACCCGGTCGTGCCTGAGGTTACTGCGGGAAGGACTTCGGAGCCACGTCCTGGTAGCCCTCGCCCTCAAGCGCCTGCATGAACGCGACCAGCGCATCCACCTCGGCCCCTGTCAGCTTCAGCGGGCTCATCTTGGGATCCAGGTAGGGATTCTTCTCCCCGCCACGGTTATACAGCTCGACCACCTCTTTGAGCGTCGCCACCGAACCGTCATGCATGTAGGGCGCGTGCTTGGTCACCTCGCGGAGTCCAGGCGTCTTGAAGGCCCCGGTCTCCTCCACCTTCTTGGAAATGGCCACACGGCCCTCATCCGCGAATGTCCGGGACTTGGCGTCATAGCCCACGCCCAGATTGTGGAAATTGCTGTCGGTGTAGCTGTCGCCAAGGTGGCACTGGTTGCACTTGGCCTTGCCGAAGAACAGCTCGTAGCCCTGCTTGACCTGGTCGGACACGGCGGCCTCGTCCCTGTTGACGCGCCATTTGTCCACAGGCGAGTTGCCGCTCATGCGGGTGCGCTCATAGGAGGCAATTGCCTGCGCCACGCGAGGACCGGAGATCTCCTCGGTGCCGAATGCCTCCTTGAAGTACGGCTTGTAGCCCGGGATCTTCGACAGCGTGGCAATCATGGCCTCGTGTGTGTTGCCCATCTCGATCGGGTTCGCCACCGGACCAAGTGCCTGCGCCTCAAGTGAATCGGCGCGCCCATCCCAGAAGAAGTTGGGGTAGAGGGTCTTCGCCTCATTGATGAAGGACGGCGCCTTGCGCCCACCCTGCTGTCCGCGGACACCGGTCGAGTGCGGCGTGGGCTCGGAGAAGGCGTGTTCAGGCTTGTGGCACGTCGCACAGGCAATCGTGCCATCCGACGAGAGTCGCGTGTCGTAGAAGAGCCAGCGACCCAGGCGGACCTTGGCCGGCGTCGGTGCCTCAGGCAGCGACGCCAGATCGATGCTGACGCCGAGCGGCGCAGCTGGCAACGGAGTCAGCGGAGACTCGACCTCCCAGGCCGGCGGCGACGGCGCAACCGGCTCGGCCGGCTTGCCGGAACTGCACGCCGTCGCGACGATGGCCATACCGAGGGTGACGAGCGAGAGGGTGACGCGGGAACGAAACACTGCATTCATCTACTACGCACTCCTTGTGCACACGAACCGAACGGAACCGAATGACAGACCGACAGACCGACAGTCCGACAACGCTCGAGCGGGACACCGTGACGCGTGTCAGCAGGCATCCGCGTCGCAGGAATGTTCAGGTGCCCCAGTGAACCCGCGGGACAACGGTAGCGCCGGGGGCACTGCATGCGCGCAACGGGGACTGCGGGTCCCTGCGTTGTCCGCCCCACGAACGCTGATTTAGATTCAGGCCAAGACGGCGAGCCTGTCAATACGTGAGCGTGAAACGTATCCCGTTGACGTTCCGGCCAAAACGATGCACTGTTGTTGCATCTTTTGTGATGCCATCCGCACCATGGGGAATTTTGTGGTGGCAAGGGAAGATTTCGCGCTGCGCGCCCGGGCCTGAACGCCAGACCCATGGTTTTCCGTTCTTCCGGAAGGGGCACGTAGCTTGCTGAAAGGCCAGTCCATGAGACATCTGCTGCATAGCCCGCGTCCATCCACGATTCGCTGCTGGCTGGCGGGATCCTGTCTGCTCGGCCTCGCCACGTTGCCGGCCCCTGCCCTGGCGCAGCAGTCCCTGTTGCCTGCCGGATGGGATGCCAACCTGAAGCTCGCCGAAGTGGCAGATACGAATCCGGACCCGAAGGTTGTCGAGGTCAACATCGAGGCCAGGCTGGCCAAGGTGGAACTGGAGCCGGGCAAGGTCGTTGAGGCCTGGACCTACAACGGCACCATCCCGGGTCCCACGATCAGAGCCAATGTCGGCGACCGCCTGATCATCCACTTCACCAATCAGCTGCCCGAGGCCACCACCATCCACTCGCACGGCATCCGTCTGCCCATCGCGATGGACGGTGTGCCCGGCTA
>JAKFYA010000155.1 GCA_021731095.1 Acidobacteriota bacterium
TGGCCGCGATGATCGGCGCGCTACTCACCACGGTTGGGACGGCTTTAGGAGTCGCTATTTGGCACGACCCGATCACGATGGCCAACATTCAAGGTAGCGGCGGCCTCGGCGAAGCCTTGTTCGGCGTCCCTCTACTCCTCACACCGATTGGCGTAATCAGCGGCGTCCAGGGCGCAATCATAGGCCGCGTGGCGGCTGCCGTTCACGGCCGGGTTGCCTAAAGGTACGGCTGTATCTCAACGCCATTGTCGAGTCGATTCGCGCATTTACAGCTCATGGGTGATTGCCGCGTTAGCGTCGCTTCCGCGTCGGTGTGACTGCGCCCGGCGCCGGTCGACAACCAGTAGTCGCCAAAGGAAAGGGCGACACCGATTCGTGTGTATTCGGGAATTGGCGCGGCGTTAATCGGTAGCTACCTATGTGACGCCTCTGGCGTGTAAGGATTGTCGATGACAAACAGCCACGTTCCGTCAGGCTGTCTACGAACTACTTCGGTACTGAGCCCTCGCCTAGAGATTGCGGATCCAGTTTCCGTCCGGGACTCGATAATCCAGTTGCCATGCAGCACCGCGAGGCCCGGATGTGATCCGACAACGGCGCGCGTTTCGAGCGTCATCCGGTCGTGCGGCGCGACGAGATTTTGAAGTGCTTCCCGAATACTCTCTCGCCCCAGCACCTCGTTGCCGTTAACCACTAGGACGGCACCAGGCTCATAAAGAGCAGTCAGAGCCTCAAAGTCACCGAGATTAAAGGCCCGCTCGAAGATCGTATGGATTTCGGCCGGGCTATATGCGGGGGCATCGTTCGGTCCTCGCTGGAAACGCGACGCGGTCGTTATCACGGCGCCAGGAGTCGAAGCAAAATTACTCCCGAGCAGTCGCCAAGGCTTCACCCAACCACCGGGCTCCGCTACGTCCGGCCGAGTGGCGGGCGCACCGGATGGGCGCACTTTCGAGTTTACCCGCGTAAACATTGAGCCGACTATCCTGCGCAAGATCGAGGATTTGGCGCGCGGAGCGGGTTTCCGCAACTCGTCGGGGTTCGGCGTCGGCAGGTGAGCGCGGCGAGGCCGGGCCGATCGTCGGTCAGATTGAAGCGACGAACGCCTCGATGACTGGATGCAACGGCTTTCCGGCGACCGAACCGATCTGAGGTTGGAACAGTGTCGCAACGAAGAATCGGTGATTCGGCAGTTCGACCGCTTCGACACCGGCGTCGTCAGCACGGGCGGCGATCACAAGGCCGTGTTCCGCGAGTCGATCAGCATAACAGGGCGCGAGCCCGTAGTTGCACCAATGGAAGCCTACGAATGGCGCGTCGCCGTAGAGATCGTGCATTCGGGTCCCAGGTAGCGCGGTGACGTGGCGCTCTTGACCTATAAGGCTACAGGCGAGGCGACCGACTACGAGATTGCTCCCGTCTGGGGTCGTCTCGGCGTGGTCGGCATCTGCGATCCCGGCGACGTTTCGCGCGAACTCCACTACGGCGTACTGGAACCCACCGCAGGTGCCCAAGAATGGTTGGCCAGACGTTCTCGCCGATGTGATTGCTGAGTACACGACGGCATCGTCTCGATAGGGGCTACCGGGGGCCACCCAGACCGCATCCGCCTGCGAGGTCCGCTTTGCATCAGGTGTGTCGGTGCCGACCCATCGAGCCTTGATACCACTAGGCAACAGCTTAATTGCCGCATCGAGTTCTCGATGAGTCACGGAATTTGCGTCGCGATCACCGAGGAGAAGGATGTTCTTCATTACGTTCCCTGGAGGAACGACGCGACGCACTGGCGAAACCGGTCTGCCGCCTCAATGAACGGAAAGTGGCCGGTTCCTTCTAGCGTACGAAGCGTGGGCCGTGGGAGATGCGCCGCAAGCCACTCCATGTGTGACCGATACGGATCTGCCTGCCCAACAAGGAGCAATGTGGGGACGTCGAGTTGGGCAACGTGTCCTCGCAGATCGTACTCCGGCAGTTCGCGAGCGAACGCCGCCGTGTACGCGTCAACCGAGAACTGCAGCGACTCAAACAAGGGCCAGTGTTTGTCGTTGCCGACAAAGAAGCGAGGCCACACGCTGCGAAAGTGTTCGCGAAGATCAGCGTCTGTGGCGACAGCGGCTGCCTGGGCGGAAACTGGACCAGCGGAGGTCGCCACTAGGATCAGATGGGTCAGCGACTCGGGCCAACGCTTCGCGTACTCGAGAGCCAAGAAGCCGCCGTACGAGTGACCAAACAGCGCAAACTTCTGGAGTCCTAAGCTTTCGGCAAGTTCGTGGACGTCGTCAGTCCACACGCTGTGCGAATAGTTACTCTGAGTGGTGTGCTCAGACTGTCCGTGTCCCCGTTGATCAGGAATGATCAGGCGAACTCCGAGCGGCGCGAGATCCAAGATGCCAGGAACGTGGAGCGAGCGGGCATCCACGCCCATGCCGCCGTGAAGGCAAATCAGCGGAATGCCGTGACCGATGTCCGTGTACGAAAGTCGTACGCCGTTGACTGTAGCCGTCACTTCAGCGCGCAGTCTAATGGGGCGTCGGCCTGGGCGCAATCCGTTCTCGCGGACCGGCCCGATTGCTAGAGCAGGGTTCTACGCCGAAGGTCGAAGTGCCCGATAGGGCTGGAGTGATGGGCGCGCGTGTTTAGCGAACAGTTTCTTGTCAGCCACTCTTGAGGGTCTCTCTGATGAACGCAGCGAGCGCCCCGGCGTCGGCGGACTTCTCAGCATCGAGCCCTTGGAGCATGCCAGCGCGATCGTCTTGAGAGCGATTCTGGCCGAGCTTGAATTTTCCC
>JAKFYA010000126.1 GCA_021731095.1 Acidobacteriota bacterium
AGCGCTTCCTCTCGGAAGAGCGGGGCGAGTGGCCCGACATCGATCTGGACCTGCCGAGCGGCGAGCGGCGCGAGCGCGTCATCCAGCACGTCTACGAGAAGTACGGCGCGCGCGGTGCGGCGATGACCGCCAACGTCATCACCTATCGGGGCCGGAGCGCGGCTCGCGAGGTGGGGAAGGTGCTGGCCATTCCGACCGCGCAGATCGACAGCCTGGCCGGGGCGATGAGTCACTTCGAGTATCGGGACGGGCAGGACACGCTGGCGCGGCACCTGGCGTCGGCCGGCATTCCGGTGGATGCGCCGCGGGTGCGTACGTTTGCCGGACTCTGGGTGGCGATGCAGGATCTGCCGCGCCATCTGGGGCAGCACTCCGGCGGCATGGTGGTGTGTCAGGGGGCGCTTGATTCGGTGGTGCCGCTGGAGCCGGCCAGCATGCCCGGTCGGGTGGTCATCCAGTGGGACAAGGAGGACTGCGCCGACATGGGCATCGTGAAGGTGGACCTGCTCGGCCTCGGCATGATGGCCGTGCTGCAGGACGCCATCCGGCTGGTGAATGCGCCGGTCCTGTCGCGCGTCGGTACACCCGACACGGCGCGCCCGCCAGCGCCGTCGACGCCGTTCGAGCTGGCGCACATTCCGCCGGACGATCCGGAGGTGTTCGCGCTGTTGCAGCAGGCCGACACCATCGGCGTCTTCCAGGTGGAGTCGCGGGCGCAGATGTCGACGCTGCCGCGGCTGAAGCCGACCTGTTTCTATGACCTGGTGGTGCAGGTGGCCATCATTCGCCCTGGCCCGATTGTCGGCCAGATGGTGCATCCCTATCTCAACCGCCGCGCGGGTCGTGAGCCGGTGGTGCCCCTGCACCCGTGCCTCGAGCCGATTCTCGCGCGCACGCTTGGCGTGCCGCTCTTCCAGGAGCAGCTCCTGCGGATGGCGATGGCGGCGGCCGGTTTCACCGGCGGACAGGCCGAGGAACTGCGGCGGGCCATGGGGTTCAAGCGCTCGGAGCAGCGCATGGCGCAGATCGAGACCGGCCTGCGCGAGGGGATGGGCAGGAACGGCATCACCGGCGAGACGGCCGATCGCATCGTGACCGCCATTACCTCGTTTGCGCTCTATGGATTTCCCGAGTCGCATGCGGCCAGCTTCGCACTGCTGGCGTATGCCAGTGCGTATCTCAAGGTGCATTACCCCGGGGCGTTCTATACGGCGCTGCTCAATAACCAGCCGATGGGGTTCTACCACCCGTCCACCATCGTGAAGGACGCGCAGCGGCGCGGGGTCCGTTTCCGTCCGATTGATGTGCAGACCTCCGACTGGGTGTGCCGCGTGGAGCCGGACGGCAGCATCCGGCTGGGCTTCAACTACGTGCATGGATTGCGGAAAGAGATGGGGCAGGCCATGGCAGCCTTTGACCGGACACGGGTGACGGCGCCGCCGATGTTGTGTGGCAAGTGCGGCTCTGATGACGAGACGATGATCGAGGTGGTGCGCGAGGTCCTCGGACACGACGCGCCGTCCCGGACCTACTTCTGCAACACCTGCGCGCACGAATGGACCATGGCCTTGACGCCGGTACCACGGTTCGGGTCCATCGAGGATGTGGTGCGACGCACCGGCATGCGGCGGGATGAGCTGTCGACGCTGGCGGACATCGGCGCGCTCAATGTCTTTACCGGAGACCGCCGGAGCGCGTTGTGGCAGGTGGAGCGGGCGGTGCGACCGGGTGGCGCGCTGTTTGAGGGGCACGAACCCCGTGCAGCCGGAACCGGCCAGGGAGAGCCGGTCGCAGCAGAGAGCGCCGCGTCCCCATTGCCGGTGATGGATGCCGAGGCGCGACTGCAGGCCGACTATGGCGGCACAGGTGTCACGCTTGGCCCGCATCCGATGGCGCTGCGTCGGCAGGACCTGTCGATGCGTGGCGTGCTGCGCGCCTCGGACCTGCCCGAGGCGCGTGATGGACGGCGTGTCCGCGTGGCGGGCATGGTCATCACGCGTCAGCGCCCCAGCACGGCCAAGGGGTTCGTGTTCCTGACGCTCGAAGATGAAACCGGCGTGTCGAATGTCATTGTCCGGCCGGATCTGTTCGAGCGGGATCGGACGGTCGTGGTGCGGCAACCCTATCTGCTGGTGGAAGGCGTGCTGCAGAACCAGGACGGCGTGCGGTCGGTGAAGGCCGAGCGGTTGCAGGGACTCATGGCTGGCGCCACCGTCGAGTCGCACGACTTCTACTGACCCCGGGGTGTACGCTACCGTCCACCGCATGCCCGTGACCACCGCCAGTTCCCGCATCGGCATTGACCTCGGAGGCACGAAGATCGAGAGCCTCCTGCTGGCCGCCGACGGGACGCCGCTGATGAGCCAGCGCATGGCGACACCTCGTGGCGACTACCAGGCCACGCTCGACGCCGTGGCCACGCTCGCGCGGGCCTGCGATGCCCGGGCGGGGCATGACATCCCTGTGGGGGTCGGGATGCCAGGGGCGCTGTCGCCCGCGACCGGCCTGGTGAAGAATGCCAATTCGACCTGGCTCAACGGCCGTCCGTTGCTGCAGGACCTCATGGCTCGGCTCGGGCCCCGGGTGCGGGTTGCCAACGACGCCAACTGTTTCACGCTGTCGGAGGCTGTCGACGGAGCGGCTGCTGATGGCGACGTGGTCTTCGGCGTGATCCTTGGTACTGGCACCGGTGGTGGCATCACCGTGGACCGGCGGATCCTGGTCGGTGCCCACGCCATTGGTGGTGAATGGGGTCACAACCCGTTGCCCTGGCCCGAAGCG
>JAKFYA010000386.1 GCA_021731095.1 Acidobacteriota bacterium
ACTACGAGCTGGCCGAGGGGGCCCGCGTGTCGGTGGCGGGTGGTTATGCCGGCACCGAGGGGATCATCGGGTCCGGGCTGGGCCCGTTCGACATCACCAGCGGTTCCGGGCTGGCGTACGGATCGGCCCGCTACACGAAGGGTAACCGCCGGGTCGGCTTCTTCACAAACCTGTTGAACGGTGAAGCGATCAACCTGTTGACGGTGGGCGCCGATGGTGAACGCATCAGGCTCGGCTTTGACACGCGCACCTTCGACATCGAGTACAGCGATGCGGTGCCACTGGCGGGGCGTCACCTGGTCAGCTACGGTGGCAACTATCGCCACAACGGGTTTGACATCACGCTGGCACCAGATGGCGGCGCCCGCAATGAAGGCGGCGGCTACGTGCAGGATGAGATCTTCCTGAGCAAATGGTTCCGCTGGGTGGTGGGAGGGCGGCTCGACAAGTTCTCGTCCATCAGCGATGCGGTGTTCTCGCCCCGCACCACGTTCATGGTGAAGCCGGCGCCCGCCCACACCCTCCGCGTGTCGTTCAATCGCGCGTTCCGGGCACCGTCCTACATCAACAACAACATGAACACGGCCATCCTCAACCAGCTTGACCTGGGCGCCATCACGCCCCAGTTGGCTGGCGTGTCCTACGCGTTCCCGATTGCGGCGCGCGGCAACACGGACCTGAAGCAGGAGTCGATGACGGCCGTCGAACTGGGCTACACCGGCATCGTGGCTGGTCGCGCGACGGTCTCGGCGGCCCTCTACCGGAACGAAACGAAGAACGCGATCTTCTTCACGCCGGTCGCCCGCTATTCGGCAGGCAATCCGCCGCCGCGCTGGCCTCTGCCTCCTGTGGTGCTGGAAGGCCTGGCGGCCGCGGGCTCACCCCTGCCGTCGGCGTTCTCGTATCGCAATCTCGGCACCGTGCGTGACAAGGGGCTGGAGCTGGGCGTGGATGCGGCGGCCACGCGCGCGCTGACCGTGTTTGCCAACTACTCGTATCAGTGGCAGCCGCAGGTGGAAGGATTCCCGCTGTCCGAGGCGAACCTGCCTCCCAGGCACCGCTTCAACGCCGGAGGCTCGGTGACACACGGCCGCTACCTGGGGAATCTCGCGGTGAACTACACCAGCGGCGCGTTCTGGCAGGACGTGCTGGATGCGCGGTTCGCCGGGACGACGGCCGCCTATACGACGGTGAATGGGGCGGTGGGGGCGACGTGGGCCGGTGGTCGGTTGACCACCAGCCTGAAGGTGAACAACCTCGCCAACCGGCCTGTGATGCCCCACGTGTTCGGAGACGTCGTGAAGCGCCAGGTCGTCGGCGAGGTCCGTGTGGTGTTCTAGCGGCCGACCTGACCCAGTGCCGCCGCGGCTTCCTTGTAGTCGGGCTTCAGCTTCAGCGCCTGGGCCAGTTCCTTCGACGCGGTGGTGATGTCGCCGGTCTTTGAGTAGGCGACCCCGAGGTGGTAGTGATACTCGGGGTTGGCCGGCTCTCCCTCGACCGCGGCCTTGAGCGCGGGCAGCGCCAGTTCCGGCAGGTTCTTCTTCATGTAGATCCAGCCGAGCGTGTCATTGACGGCCGCCGAGTCTGGCAGCACTTCCTTGGCCGTCTGGGCCAGTTGCAGCGCGGCGTCCAGCTTGTCGCCCTTCTCGGCCATCAGCCAGGCCAGATTGTTGGCGGCCACGGCGTTGCGCGGCTGCGCGGCGAGCAGCGTCTCATAGGTCTTGATGGCGTCGTCGTTCTTGTTCTGTGCCTGCTGAATCATGCCGATGACCAGGCGAGGCATGGGCGCCTTCGGATTCCGGGTCGCGAGCGTCTCGTACTCGCGTCTGGCTTCATCCAGCCGCTTTGATTCCAGCAGCACGCGACCGATGCCGGCCACCACGGCCATGTTGTTCGGGTCGGCTTCAAGAGCCCGGCGCAGGAGCGGTTCCTGCTTTGCGGGTTCACCCACGGCCCGGTAGACGTCTGCGGCCAGCAGCAGGAGGGCGCTGTTCCTGGGCGTCTTCTGCAGACGCTCTTCGACGCGGGTCTTGGCCTTCGCGAAGTTCCTGTCGGCCAGGTCCAGGCCTACGCTGCCGCGCAGCGCATCAACCGATTCCGGAGCCAGCTGCAGCGCCTTGTCGAACGCTTTCCGGGCGCCGGCAAAGTCGCGCTTGCCCACCATGACCTGCGCCATGTCGTAATGCAGACCAGCGTTGTCGGGATAGTCCTTCAGCAGGCTGGACAGCCCCTCGGCTGCCCGGTCGGCGTTGCCAGTCATCGAGAGCGCCCGTGACAGGACCTGACGCGCCAGAGGATTGTCCGGCGCCAGGCGGGCGGCGTCCTGGGCCAGTGGCAGGGCCTGCTTCAGCTCGCCGCGTTGCAGATGGAGCTGGGCCAGGCGCAGGGTGGGCAGCGCAGCGCCAGGGGCCAGGCGCAGCGCTTCACCGTAGGCCGCGAGGGCTTCGTCGCCTTCATTGCGCTGGCTGTGCACATCGCCGAGCAATTGCTCGGCGGCCGCAGACTTCGGGTCGGCGGCCACCGCCGCCTTGGCCGTCGTCACCGCGTCATTCAGCTTGGCCTCACTCTGCAGGAAGCGCCCCTTGGCAATCAGCGCAGGCGCGAACTTGGCGTCCGTGGCCAGCACGCCATCGACGCGGGCATAGGCTTCCTTCATATCCCGATTGGCGAAGGCAATGAGTGCCAGCTGGGTATTGGCGGCCGGCGCGGCCGCTTTGTCGGCGGCAAGGGTCGTGAACAGGGTCACGGCCTCGGGCAGCCTGCTGTTCCGCATGTAG
>JAKFYA010000423.1 GCA_021731095.1 Acidobacteriota bacterium
CTGCTTGGCGACCTGCTCACCGCGCCCGCATACGCCAGACGACGCTGGCACCTGCCGTGAACCGCGAGCCCGAGCGCTCCAGCTATACCTTCGGGCCGGTCACCGTTGACGTCGAGAGCCACCTGCCGGAGGCTTCTCCCTTTCTGCGGGAATGCCTGATGCCTGCGGTCGCCTGCGGCCCCTTCGGCTCCGGCGAACTCGTGGTCCGCGCGACGCTATCGCAGACACTCGTCGAGCGCGCCGAGCGCCGCGCCGCAACGGCCCCGCCGCTCCCTTGCTTTGCGCTGGAGCGTCGCCTCGTGATGCTGCCAGGCTGGCAGGAGGACGGGGCGACCGTCGTTTTCGATGGCGGTCGCGGATGCGTTTATCGCATTGACGCACGGCAGATCGAAGTGATCGGGCGGCCCGGCGAGCCACCGGTGGCGACCGGGCTGATGCGCATCGTCCGTGAAGTGCTGACCGTCCGCCGCCTCGCGCGCGAAGCGCTGCTTGACCTTCACGCGGCCGCGTTCGAGGTCGATGGGCGCGCCGTGTTGATCGCCGGCCCGAAGTATGCGGGAAAGACGACGCTGCTCTGCTACGCGGCGAGCGCTGGCCAGGCGCGGATCATCGCGAACGACCGGGTCTTTGTGGAGGCCGGCCGCCGTCCGGCGTCGGTGTTCGGCGTTCCGACGCTGGTGTCGGTGCGACCGGCGACGCTGCAGTGGTTTCCGCAGCTCGGTCAAGGCGCTCGCTCTCCGATGCTCACCACCGCAGGGGCACTGACGCTGTCGCAGCTCGCCAAGCGACTCGGCGCCGCCCAGGTTGGTAGCGCGCCGCTGGCGGCCGTGGTGTTTCCAGAGATTGACGATCGGGCCGATGGGTGGACCCTCGACACGGTCACCGCGGCGGAAGGTGCGCACCGTCTCGCGGCGTGTCAGTTCGGCGCCGGTGTCGTGGCCCCTGAACCGACGGTCTTTGGCATGCGGTACAACGCATCAGCCACGATCGACGGCCACGCGATCCACGGCGTCCCGCCGGGACTCCGGTTCGTTCGCTGCCGCCTCGGGAAGCGCGCCTATGAGCGCGATGCTGCCGAATGGCTGCAGGCGCTAGTCAGCGCTTCGGCGCCGCGTTCTTGATCAGGAACGCTTGACCCGACGGTAAGGTGATGAAGAACGGATCGCCGAAGTGCTGCCGGCACTCATCGACGGCTTTCTTCGCACCAGGGAACTGCGTGTACCCGTAGTCGTCGAACACCATCACGCCGCCCGGCACCAGGCGCGGAAAGAAGAACAGAAAGGAATCGCGAATCGGCTGGTAGCGCACGACATCGATGTGTACAAACGCAAAGCGCCGCGATGCCACGTCGGGAAAGCGCTCAGGAATCCACCCTGGGTGAAATTCAATAAACGGAAACTCGTGCAGATGCTGCCGCACCGTCTCGAGCGGCACCGCGACCGGGCGGCGGCGACCACGGGATTCGGGCGCCGGCGCTTCGTCGGCCGCTTCACGCGGCGACAGCCCTTCAAACGAATCGAAGATGTGAAAGGCGCCGGAGGCGCCCTGCGCCCTCATCTCCGCCGCGAGCTGATAGGACGACAGGCCGCGCCAGCAGCCGAGTTCACAGACGTCGCCTTCTGAGAGCGGCGCCTGCTGAAGCAACTGCGTGAGCGTGTAATAGCGCTGACGGCGGAGGTCGTTGTCGGCCTTCACCGGACCGGTGCGCGCCTTCGCCAGCTCGTAGCGTTCGCGAAACGCCTGATCGTCACGATAGAGGGGCGCCCCGTGACGCGCCGGGTTGATCGGTTCGAGCCCGACCCGGCGCAAGGCCGCGCGCGCCAGCGCTTTCAAGGAGGGCATCCGGTCAGGGCTTCCTGCGCAACACCGCGCGCTTGTCCGAGTAGGCCAGCCTGGCCGTGACGAACTCCTGGCGCGTGAACCCGAGTTCGACGGCCGTCTGCGAGATCTGGGCGTCTTCCTCCGCCGAGATCTCATCGTCGGCGATGGCCACCAGAAAGAGGCAGTTCAGAATGCTCTGTCGCTCGTCCTCGGAGGCAATCTGCCGGAACTCGCGCGTCACCAGGAAGTTCTCGGTGCCGGCCGCCAGCCGATTCTGCGTCTTGGCGATTTCGACGACCATGACGGCCTGTGCCTCCGACAGCCCACCCGTCTCGGCGAGCAGCGAGACCATGGTCCGCGATTCCTCGTCGCTGATGTGCGAGTCGGCGCCGGCGACACGGCTGAGGACGTAGGCAAACGCCGCGAGGTAGCGGGCACGTTCCGGCGGCAGCTTGTCGAGCTCCGCGGCAATGCGCCTGACCGTTTCGGTGTCGCCTGCGGCTCGTGGCTGCGCGGCGCCGCCGAACAACCATCCGAGCACTGAAGTCATCGGCGGGATCGTAGCAAATTCCGAGGTCGCGTCACGGTGCCACCGTGAACGCGGTCGGCCGTACCCATTCCTCGACCACGGTCGCGCCAAAGAAGTTACATCGTTGCCGGCGTTTCGACACATGAACGTATGGGTCGCTGCACCAGAATCCTCTCGCCGCCATGCCTAAGACCCACTCTTCGTCTTCGCCGCGCCGTACGGTCCGTCCGCGTGTCCTCAGCCGTCCGACGGCATTTGTCGTCGCCCTGCTCGGCGCCGTCTCGCTGACGATGCTCCGGCTGTTGGCGGCGCCGGTCGGCTTGGCCGCGCTCGACGTGGCCTACACGCAGAACTTCAATACCCTGGCGAGCGCGGGGAGTT
>JAKFYA010000139.1 GCA_021731095.1 Acidobacteriota bacterium
CGCGATTGCCACGCGGATCGAGGCGGTACCATCCATGGGCAGCAAGGCGCACAGCATTCAGGCCGTGAAGGCAGAACCTGGAGCCGGCGCTGTCGAGTGCCAGGCGCTGATAGCACAGGCCGGTCGGCACGCCGTTGGCCCTCAGCAGGGCAGCCAGGAGGTGGCTCTTCGCATAGCAGTACCCACTACCTTCGAGAAGCACGTCGGATGCCCGACATGTGACCGCCGTGAGCCCGAAGTCACCCGAGTGCTTGATCTCGTCTCGCACCCATTCGAAGCAACGCGCCACGACGCCCTCGACCGCATCGCCTGGGCCGCGAAGCGCCTGCGCACGAGCCAGGACGGCCGGATGGTCCCAGTCGATCACCGCTGACCGTTGAAGGAAGGTCTCCATGTGTGTCGAATCACCCTATCGGCGCAACGTTCTGCCGTTTAGCCGCGGCGGCCCATGTTGCGACGGGCCTCCGTCGGCTGCAAGCAATGTTGGGCCGCCCGGCGAATCAATGCCGGCCGACCCAGTAGGCAGGCCGACGAGCGAGGTTCATGACCGCGAGAATGCGAAGCTGGTCACCATGTGCCCGATACAGCAAGCCGTAGGGAAAGCGGCGCAACAGGTGCTGTCGGACGGAGCCGCGAACCTGGGGACTCGCCTCGGGATGCTGCAGGGCGAATGCCACTGCGCGTTCGGCTTCGACCAGGAACGCCGTGCCAAGCCCGGGACTCTTCGCTTCGTAGTACTGAGCCGCCTCGTTCAGCTCGACCTTCGCGAGGTCGTGGAAAGAGGCAACCATCTACTTCAGGCGCGCACGTGCCTCGCGAAAGACCTCGGCTGCTGGATGTCCGGGCTGTCCGCTGGCGTCCCACGCCTCATCCCGTCGCTCGGCCTCTTCGGCCCAGAGCCGCAGGTTCTCGGCGTCCGTCAGTTCCTCGAGGCTCGCCAGTAACCTCGTGGCCAGCCGAGCCCGGGCGGACGGCTCAAGCTGGAGCGCCTCGGCTTCGACCTCGTCGAGCTTCATGGGTTTCATTCTACGCCTCTGCTGATGCCTAAGTCTTGTCAGCCCAACGGTAGCGCTCACCAGCGACCGCGAACGATCGCCGCGGCCGCCTGGTGCAGCGCATCTCGGACGACTATTGTGCCCTGTCAATTCCGATCTCAGCTGTTGAGACGAGCGATTGGCTCCCAATTGTTGAGCCACTGTGTTAGGTCACGATCACGATGCTTGTAAGTGCCATTCGCTACCAGCAATTGATCCGGAGTCTTCAGGCCCCGTGTTGCCCAGCACTTCTGGTCGCCAGTTACCCAGATGTATGTCTGAATCGTCTTCCCAGGACCGTGGATGGCGCTCAGGCGTGCGAGAAGCTCTTGGCGCGGAACAACCACATAGTCCGTGCTCCGACTCGCGAAGCCCTGAAGGACAAATACCCAGTAGTCTGCCGAGGACTTGGCGAGCTTCTCCCGGTTGATGGCCCACCAGCCGCAAGCTCGGAGTCGTTCCTGGAACTCGGGCCGCATGTGTGTCACGAGGAAGTCTTTCGAGAACTTCACTTGCAAGGACACCGTCGTTCGATTCTTGGGATCCGAAACGAGCAGATCGATGCCCGTGTCTCGAACCGGCACCCAGACGTTCGCGTTCTTGAACTTCTTTTCGATGTGGGCGCCGACCAAGTACTCACCGGCGTGAAGCGTGAAGAGTGGCTGCATCGGGTCACCGGGTAGCTTCTTGATTCCGTCCGACCCTCGGCTTCAGCCGTGGCGGCATCAAATGCTTGCACGCGCCGCCGTCGGCTGCAATCCGAGGTTAGCCAGACGTCTGCCGCTTGACTGCGCTGTCGAGATCGGCCACTAGTTGGTTCAACTCCGGTGCGCAATAGATTGTGGCGAGACCGTTCGGCTTAGGAAGCGCCTCCACCCGGCGCTTCCAGTGCTTGTCGAGCGTGGCAAAGGTGCCGTACGCCGCCCCCAGTGCCGCGTGAACGAGGTCCGCTGCGTCTCCCTTCTTGAATTTGAAGGAGCGCGACTCGATTGCCAGCTGTCGAATCAGACCATCGAACAGGAACGTTGCCGGCCGTGAAGGGCTATAGGTTGGCTCCGGGAGCAGTTGGTCAAACTTGACGCGCTGTGTCCTGTAGGCGAGTGCCAACTTCACGATGCGGTCCCCAAGCAGCGAATCGAATCTGGCCATGGCTTGCTGAATGTCCGCTTTCTGCGGGACCAGCCAATCCAAGACGAAGCTGAGGCGGAAGAACTCCGGCTCAACCAACCCAAGTCGCTGTTCGCCATAGAGCTGGATACTCCGACCTGCGAAGAATTGGTTCAGGAAGAGAGACGAGATGCACGCGCTTCCTCGATCGGCCCCAGCAGCCTCACGGTCTGTCACGGCGACGACGTCCATTCCTTCAATAGGGAACCAATTGGGACCGATTTCGTCGAGAAACAACCTCAGCGCCCGCAAAGAGCTGTCCTGCGGGCCAACGATCTCCGCCGCGTTCGTCGGGGAGAACAGAAGATCCGCGCCTGCATGTAGACAGTCCAAGAACGTCTGCCGCCGAGCCGGGTCACCTTTTGCGAGATCGATCAGCGAATGGTTGTCCAAGTAGACGCCCACCGCGCGCACAGTTGCCCGAATCGTGACCTTGTCGTCAGGCTTGGAGACGGTCTCAAGCATTGGTGCCTTCGTGTTGGTCTTCGTTCTGGCCAACGTTGGCGCATCAGCCGCGGCGCCTC
>JAKFYA010000205.1 GCA_021731095.1 Acidobacteriota bacterium
GGGTCAATGCCGACGACGCGGTCCCAGGCGGCAGCAGCACGTGCAGCATCCCCAAGCGGCTCCACCAGTGCAGCCAGCTTCCGTGCCGACGCAATGTCGACATGGTCGATCAACGCCAGTGCCTCCAGCGCGGCAATCGCCACATCTGTGCGCTTCAGCTCCTCAGCCACGGCGGCTGCCAACACATGGGGACTCGAGGCCCCGGCCGCCGTAGGTGCCAGCGTCGCCGCCCGCTGGAACGCCGCAAGCGCGCCCTCCCGATTGCCTGCCTTGCGAAGTACCTCGCCCAACTGCATCTGCAGAGGAAAACTTCCCGGATTCGCCGCGGCCAGCGCCGTGAGCTCGTCTGCCGTCGGATGCTCGGGCAGCTTCGGTGCCGTCATCGCCACCCGCAGGCCACCGAACTGGCGGTCGACAAACGCATCGAAGCTGACCTGCAGATCGTCCATGCTGACGCCGAGCACCTGCGGCAGAGCCGCCTCCGTATCAATCCCGGTCGCGAAAGACTGCACCAGCGCTTTCAGCTTCGGTTCACCAAACCGCTCGATGATGTGCTCCACCAGAACGGACGCCTCGAAATAGGCGAGCGAGATGGTCTTCGGATCACTGAAGCCGGCGTTGAGCTTCCCGAGCGTCAGCACCGCCCCACGATTCAGCGCAACGGCAAACTCCAGTTCCTGCTCACGCCCCCAGTCACGCCTCGCGCGCTTCTCTTCAAAAACCGAAATTCCTTCGGTCAGCCATCGCGGAATCCGCTGGTCGGACAACTGCAACGTGATGACGTGTGCGAGCTCGTGCCAGAGCGTCGATCCCCAGTTGAACTCGCCAGGCTTGCGCGCCTTCGGTGAATCAAGGGTCACGACCTTTCCGAAGCACGCGCCAAGCGCGCCCAGCATGCCTGGCAGCCCCAGCGTGCGCACGGCGAAATCGTCGTGCTTGGGAAACATCTCGATGAGGAGCGGTCCCTTCGGCGTGAAGCCCCAGCGCTGGGCCAGCGCAGCCAGAGCCTGCTGGGCCAGCGGCAGCGCATACTCGCGCATCACGGCGGCCTCGTCCTTGTGGAACCGCATCACCAGGTCGCCCTCTGACACGGTGACGAACCCGTCCAGCGTGTCGAGCAGTGCCAGGGAATTGAAGGTGACCACATCGTACGGATCACCCTTGAACGCGGTCTCCAGGGCACGCCGGGCCCCTGGCTCGTCCCCCGTCCTCAACAGGTGCATGCCGAGGGCGGCATGTGCACTGAAGTCCGCCGGATCAATCGCAATGGCCTTCCGTGTCAGCGCCGCCGCCTCCTCGAAGCGATACGCACGTGCCGTCAGGTCGCCCGCAACCCTGTAGACCTCGCCATAGCGTGGGTTGCGAGTCAGCAGGGCTGCGGCCGCCGTCTCGAACGCGGCCACACGCCCCTCGACGTAGTCGAGCCCGGCGGCCATGGCCTGCGCTTCGAAGCTCTGTGGATTGACGGCCAGCGCCCTGGCGAGGCTGGCGCGCGCCTCGACCCGCTTCGCGTCGTCCTGGTCCATGTCGGCAAGCAGGAGCCAGGCCGGCACACTGGACGGATTGGCCGCGAGCACCTTCTCCACCAGGAGACGGGCTTCAGGGGGATCCTGCTGGGCCAGTACCCGGGCCATGCCCAGCTGCGCAGGTTCCCACGCGGCATCGGCCGTCAACGCGGCCTTGAATGACTGGGCGGCATCGCTCTGGTTGTACTTCTCGAGAAACAATTCGCCCCACGCGGTCTGCACAGCCGGATCATTCGGCGCCAGCGCGGCGGCGTCACGGAAGAAGTCGTTGGCGCTCTCGAACTGCCCAAGCGCCCGGGCCGCCCTTCCGGCCCTTAACCGTTCCTCAGCCGTGGCGCCATCACGGTCACCACGGGCGAGCACCGGTCGCAGCGTGCGGACTGCGTCTTCCCGACGCCCGAGATACTGCTGCAGTAGCCCAAGCGCGACGGCTCCGTCACCCGCCGGCTGTCCCAGCGCGGCCTCGGCAAAGCCCTGCTCGGCCTCGGCGTAGCGCCCACGGGCCTGCGCCACCTGACCACGGAGCAGAGCCGCCACGCGTCCGGACACGCCCTTCAGCAAGGACTCGGCCTGATCGAATTGTCCGGAGCGGAATGCGGCGGTTGCCGCGGAGAGCGGATCCCCGGCGCGCGTCTGGGCCACGGCGACGCCAGGCCCGCAGAGCGCGAGCAGCGTGACGGCGACCGTGACACGGCGTGCCAGCGACGCGAAAAGCATGGTGGTGCGGTCAGTATACATGCCGCCCCCGGGACGTCTCAGCTGAGTCCGAGCGCCCGCTCACGGCCGTGCCGAGTACGAAGACGACACCCCCTGCCACCAGTCACAGCATGGAGAGGTTGCTGGCCCGTGCGCGTTCGGCTCTGGCCAGGCGCAGGTCGCCGGCCATCGCAATAAGTGGCCGCACCGGCCCGCTCCACCTCGTCGACACCGCTGCCGCCAGGGACACCGCGGCGGGCCGGGCCGTCAGTGCGCGCAGCGCCCGGTTGAAGCGCCACTTGCCCGAGAACTCTCGCGCACGGCGACCCGCCAGGACCTCATGCTGCGCGCATCCGGAGGTCAGGCTCTCCAGGGCCGCCTGTGCCGCGAGTTCGCCGCCCCGAAGGGCGAAACGGATGCCATCGCCGGTCATCGGGTCGATGAATCCGGCCGCATCACCGGCCAGGAGCAGGCCAGGCAT
>JAKFYA010000019.1 GCA_021731095.1 Acidobacteriota bacterium
TCGTGTGGTGGACCCGACCGGCGTGGGTGACGCATTCCGCGGTGGATTGATGATGGGGATGGCCCTTGGCCTGTCGTACCCCGAGTCGGCTCAGCTCGGCAGCGTCGCGGCCACGTATGCGTTGGAGCACCTGGGCGGGACCAGTCACTCCTACACGGTGGCAGAGTTCCGGGCTCGCTACGAGCAGCACTTCGGTCCGTTGACCGTGGCCTTCGCGTAGGACCCGTCAGCGATCGAACGACTCCCGTCGCGCCGCCTCGCTGAGGCGGATGACGTACCGCGACGGGTTCTCCCGGAAGCGGTGGCGCAGGTCGGCCAGGCTGGCCTCGCCGCCGTAACTGATCGCTGAACAGAGATGGCGCAGCATGTCGCCGAGCACGGGCCGGACCGAGCCTCGTGCGGGCACGCTGATTTCCATGCCTTCCGCGCCCAGAGCCTCCACGTCAGCGGCATCGGCGTCTTCCACGTCGAGCCGGTCGACGATGGCCTGGAGTGAGGCCATGCCGCGGAAGACCTTGAACGGCACCTGCACGGCCCTGCTGGACTCGGGAATTACGACCCGCTTCTGGACGATGTCGCCTGGCGTCTCCGCCGTGCCCGCGAGCGCACTGCCCAGCATGACCGTGTCTCCCCCGAACAGCAGCGCCTGCACCAGGGCGCCATCCCGCTTCACGCCGCCGTCCGCGATCAACGGCACGACGCCGGCCGCCGCTTCACGACAGGCGACGAGCGCCTGCACCTGCGGTACGCCGAAGTTGGTGTTCAGTCGCGTCGTGCAGCCTCCGCCAGGCCCGATACCCACCTTGACCGCGTTGACGCCCCGGTCGATCAGGAAGCGCGTCCCCTCAGCCGTCGCGACATTGCCGGCGACCAGGTCCACGTCCCCGAAACGGGCGCGGAAGGCCGCGATGGCTCGGTCCATCACGACCGAGTGTCCGTGGGCAATGTCGATCACGATCACATCAGCTCCGGCCCTGATGAGTTCCGCCGCGCGCTCCAGATAGTCGCCAGTGGCCCCGATGGCGGCGCCGACCCGCAGGCGCCCTTCGCTGTCACGCGTGGCAAAAGGGTGGGCCGCGTGCTTGAGCAGGTCCTTGGCGGTCACCAGACCCAGCAGACGGCCGTCGGTGTCGACGAGCGGCAGCTTCTTGACCTTGCGCGCCGCCATCTGGCGGGCCGCGTCGGCCGAGTCCAGCGGACCCGTGTGGAGAATCAGTCTGTCTCTGGGGGTCATGCGCGAGGCGACGACCGCACCCTCGACGGTGGCGAAGCGCAGGTCGCGCGTGGTCAGCAGCCCTGCGACGCGGCCGTCGGAACCAGTCACGACCAGGGTGCCGACGCCAGTGGCGTGCATCCGTTCGGCTGCGACGGCGAGCGGGGCATCGGCCGCGATGGTGTACGGCGTCCGGATCACCCCGTGCTGGTGCCGCTTGACCAGTTCGACTTCGCGAACCTGCGGGGCAATCTCCCCGCTGCGGAACCCCCGATCAATGACGCCGATGCCGCCTTCCTCGGCCATGGCGATGGCCATGGCCGAGCGGGTCACCGTGTCCATGTTGGCCGAGACCAGCGGCCGCTTCAGTTCGAGATGCTGCGTAAACGCGCACCGCAGGTCGATGGCGCGCGGATCACGCCGGGCCAGGACGCTGAACTGGGGGGCAAAGAGAAAGTCGTCGAACGTGGCGCCGCGAACCAGGCCGGGGAGTGTGGTAGACACCCGTTCAGGATAGCGCCAGTCGATTGACACTGTTCGTTGCCGGGACTACGCTCCCGACCACCGGCCGACGTCTGGTTGGCCGGATTGACCTGTACCAAGGGGAGGTTTCATGACAGCACACAGTGTTCGTTGGCTGCGCGCAGGGCTTGTCGCAGCGACGGTGCTCTTTCTGGCGCCGGTGTCGGGTTGGGCGCAGAGCGTGATTACGGGTGTGGTGACCGACGCGACCGGCGGTGTCCTGCCAGGCGTGACGGTCGAGGCGGCCAGCCCGGTTCTGATTGAGAAGGTCCGCACGGTCACGACGGATGACAAGGGCGCCTACCGCGTCACGGATCTCCGTCCGGGCACCTATACGGTGACCTTCACGCTGCCGGGCTTCAGCACAGTGGTTCGCGACAGCTTCCGGCTGGAGGCCGACTTCACCGCATCCATCAACGCACAGTTGAAGGTGGGCGGCGTCGAAGAGACGATTACCGTCACGGGCGCCACGCCGGTGGTCGACATTCAGGGCTCCACGCGGCGCGAAGTGATGTCGCGCGACCTCATCGAGGCGCTCCCGACCGGCCGCAACTATCAGACCGTCATGCAGACCCTGCCGGCCGTCAGTGCTCAGGGTGCGGTCCGGTTCGACGTGGGCGGCTCGTCGGTCATGCAGCAGGGCTCGGGCGCGGCCTACGGGGGGCAGGCCAGCGATTTCGTCCTCATGATTGACAACATGACGGTGTCGACGCCCATTGGACAGGGCGACCGTCCGGGCCTCTACATCAATGATGGCGGCTTTGAAGAATCCGTCTACATCGTGAATGCCGGCAGCGCGGAAGTGTCGACGCCAGGCATCCGGACCAACCTCATCCCGAAGCAGGGTGGCAACCAGGTGAAGGGCCAGGTCATGGGCATCTTCGCCAATGGCTCCACGCAGGGCTCAAACCTGACCGACGATCTC
>JAKFYA010000325.1 GCA_021731095.1 Acidobacteriota bacterium
CCGAAGTGCTGCTCCACCAGATCGCGCAACCGCGCCGGGTCGATGTTGCCGGCCGCCGCCACAATCAGATTGCCTGCCGTGTAAGTGCCGGCAAAGTACTCGCGCAGCGCCTCCTGCGTCAGTGCCTCGACGCTGTCGGCCGTGCCGAGGATCGGCCGCCCCAGCGGCTGTCCGCGCCACATCTGCTCGGTGAAGATTTCGTGTACCAGATCGTCGGGCGTGTCCTCGACCATCTTGATCTCTTCGAGGACCACCTTCTGCTCGCGCGCGATGTCCTCAACGGCGAAGGCCGGCCTGAGCACGATGTCGGTCAGGACGTCCATGGCCAGCGGGAGATGCTCGTCGAGCACCTTGAGGTAGTAGCCGGCGTATTCCTTGGCGGTGAACGCATCCATCTGTCCGCCGATGGCGTCGATGGCCTGCGCGATGTCTTCTGCCGAGCGGCTGTCAGTGCCCTTGAAGAGCATGTGCTCCACGAAGTGGGCAATGCCGGCATGTGCGCGTGGCTCATGACGCGAGCCGCGGGTCAACCAGACGCCCAGGCTCAGCGAGCGGACGTGCGGCATTGGCTCGGTGAGAAGGCGGAGCCCGTTGGGGAGAACGTCTCTGACGATCACACCCTGAAAACTGACGGCAGCATTGTGTGTGGGTACCCCAGTCGTCCGAGGCTCGAAACTGGCAGGTTACTTACCCGCAAGTTGTTGAATAACAAGCAATTAGAAGACAGGCGGCATTATAGCACGCAGGGGCATCGCCGCGCACGGGGTGTACGAGCCCCTCAGCTACAATCACTGGACCCACATGGCCGAACCGACACAGGACCCTGCGGGGTCTACCCGACCGGACCTGGCCGAGCTTGAGCCCGGCGAACTGGAGACCGCGCTCGCGGCCCACGGCGCGCCCCGGTTTCATGCTGGGCAGATCTATCGCTGGGTTTACAGGGTCGGCGTGACCGATGCCACCCTGATGACCGACCTCTCCAAGGGGCTCAGGGCCACGCTGGCATCTGCCTTCCAGCTCTCGACACCCAGGATCGTGCAGGACGACCTGTCGTCTGACGGCACACGGAAGCTCCTGCTGGAGCTGGCCGATCGGTCGAGAGTCGAGGCGGTCTACATTCCGGACACCCCGGCGCAGACCTTCTGCATTTCCACGCAGGTGGGCTGCGCCATGGCCTGCGGCTTCTGCCTGACCGGAAAGATGGGTCTGGTCCGACACCTGACAGCCGGTGAAATCGCCGGACAGGTCCGGGTGCTGGCGCACGCCACGGGACTCGCGGACAAGTCGTTCAACATCGTGCTGATGGGGATGGGCGAGCCCCTGCACAATTACGACAACACGATGAAGGCGCTCCGGATGCTGCACGCAGCCTCCGGCTTTGCCATGTCGCCGCGGCGCGTCACCCTTTCAACCGTCGGAATTGTGCCCGCCATGGATCGCCTGGCTCGGGAACCACTGATGCCGAACCTTGCCGTCTCTCTGCACGCCACCACAGACGAGCAGCGCACGGCGCTGGTGCCTCCGAACCGGAAGTACCCGCTCGCCGACGTGCTGGCGGCCTGCCGGCGCTTCCCCCTCAAGCAGCGCAGTCGCATCACCTTTGAATATGTCCTGCTGGACCAGGTGAACGACACACCCGAGGATGCCCGTCGGCTGGTCAGACTGCTCTCGGGAATGAAGGCCAAAGTGAATCTGATTCCGCTGAATGCGGCACCGGGCATTGCCTTCGACCGGCCGTCAGACGAGCGGGTCGACGCGTTCGCGAGGATTCTGGCCGAACGCGACGTGAGCGTGTCCGTGCGAAAGAGTCGGGGCCGCGACATCCGGGCCGCGTGTGGTCAGCTCATCGTGGAGGGCAGCACGACCCGTCGGTCGGCCGCGCAGGCGCTGGCCGTCCACCTCTAGCACCCGCGGACCGGCCGACCACTAGACACCGCCGCTCCCTCGGCACACCAGGCACGTCCTGGTGTCGCCCAGACATTCCGGATGGCACACCCGGACATTCACGTCCGCCTATGTTAATTTGTGAACAATTTTGTTCAAACCGAGCCAGATCCGATCACTGGCCCAAGCCCTGAGGGTCTGGCTCGCACGCCCGGCGTCGGACTCTGACACCAGAGGACCGACGTTCACGTCCGACATGTGGGCCACATGAACATTTATGTCCCATAGGACATAGTGGTCGCACAGCGACTGCCTCGCAGTTTCATCAATGAATCCGGCCTTCTTTCCCTCCCCCACGCACTTCAACGCACTGGATCCGTGTTTGCTCCTTGAGAGCACAGCGCCGCACCAACGGCAGCGGAACCCGGGCGCGCGCTTCAGCGCCGGCCGCACACGAAGTCGAACTCATTCTGCGAGGAGAAGCCATGACGTTAGGGAAGCGAGCGAAATACTGGGTGCCAAGCATGCTGGTGGCATGTCTGGCGTTCTCTTCGAATGCCCATGCCAAGACAGCTGAAGAACTGACGGTCGCCATCGACACCATCTGGGTCGTGCTGACGGCGGCGCTGGTGTTCTTCATGAACCTCGGATTCGCGCTGGTTGAATCCGGTTTCTGCCGCGCCAAGAACACGGTCAACATCCTGTCGAAGAACTTCATCGTCTTCGCCATCTCCTGCCTGGCGTTCTACGTCTTCGGCTGGGGGCTGATGTTCGGC
>JAKFYA010000228.1 GCA_021731095.1 Acidobacteriota bacterium
CTGTATCTCTGGTGGCCGAAGGCGCTGACACTGCGCCACGTAAAGCCGATCGTCTGGTTCCGGCGGACGTCCACTGGCCGCGCTCGCGACTTCAACTGGCACAATACGATCGGCTTCTGGTCTCTGCCAGCGATCGTTGTCATGACCCTCAGCGGCGTGATGATGTCGTACACGTGGGCCAACAACCTCGTCTACCAGGTGACCGGGAGTCCCGTGCCGGCACGGGGTGGTGGACCGGGCGGCGCCGGGCCAGGTGGCGCTGGAGGCGGCGCCGAGGGTCGAGGGCGTGGCGGGGAACAGTCGGCTGCGAGTCGAGGCGGCCCGGGCGCCGGTGGCGAGGGACGCCTCGTGCAGGGCGACAGCCGCGAAGGTCGTGTCCCTGGTGGCAATCGTGAAGGGCAGGCCGTACCGCGTCGCGAGGACGGACCGGCCGCGGGTCGGCCCGAAGGTTCAGGACAGGCGCAGCCGATCGCGATTCCGGCGGCGCTGAATCTGGTCCAGGCGCGCGCTGAGCAGCAGATTCCCGCGTGGAGTCAGATGTCGTTGCGGCTTCCCAATCGCGACGGCGGACCCGTGTCGTTCACCATCACCGGCGGCACGCAGTGGTGGAATCAGATGGCGCGCTCCAACCTCACGCTGAACAGCGCGAACGGCGAGGTCGTGCAGTGGCAGCCATACGAGGGGCAGACCGCCGGTCAGAAGCTGCGCGGCTGGCTGCGTTTCGCGCATACGGGCGAGGCGGCCGGCCTGGGCGGACAGATCGTCGCCGGTCTCGGATGTCTGGGCGGCGTCTTCCTGGTCTACACCGGCGTCTCGCTCGCCTTCCGTCGTCTATGGAACTGGTCGCTCTGGCCGCGGCTCGGCCTATCCAGGGCCCGATCGCGCATCGAGGATTCGACGCCGTCCGTGCGCGGCGCGGTCATGGACTAGAACCGGTGTGAGGTAGGTTCTCGTCGCCTCGCCTGATCATGCGTGCGGTGGATTCGCCCGCGGCGCCCTGGTCCACGAGCGCGATGAGCGCGCATGCCGGAAGTGGCCATCGGTTCAAGTTGTAGATATCGTTGGACTGTTTGACGGCCGCTCATCACACGAAGTAGGTTCAGCCGACTTCAATGACCGGACCGGCGGGAGACACACCGGGCGTCGAGTCGTATCCCCCGCCCGTCTTCATCTGCGGAACCGCCCGAAGCGGAACAACGCTGCTGGTGCGACTCCTCGATTCCCATCCGCTTCTGTCCGTCCTTCCGACGGAGACGCAGCTCTATCCGCGTCTCGTCAGTCGTGTCGGTTCTTTCGTCGTCCGACTCGGAGAATTCCTCGAATGGCCGTCGTTGGTGCGCGCCCTCGCGATCGACCCTGTTGGGCGCGTCGCTTTTCGAGGACCTCATGCGCTCGCGGGTCGCTTGGAGGCGTGGGCCTGCGAGTTTCCTCATGCCCGTCCGTTTTCACACGCGCTCGTCGCACAGGTCGTCGCCGGAGTCCAATCGCCTGCCGAGTACTGGAGGGCGTTTCTGGATCTTTTTGCTCACCTCACCGGACGCGAGACACCGGGCGCGCGCTTCTGGGTTGAAAAGACACCGCTGAACGAGCGGTACGCCCCCATCAGCGACATATGGTTCCTGCGGCGCTGCCGGTATCTGCACATCTTGCGCGATCCGCGCGACTTCGTCGCCTCGTCCGTCCAGCGTCGAGCGACGCCTCGATCGTCTCCGAGACCAGAGCGGCCGCAGATGATCGTCAACTGCTGCTACGAGTGGTCCCGCTCGGTGCAGTGGTGCCGCCACAACGTGCGGTCCTACCCGAATCGCTATCGAGTGCTGCGATACGAAGACCTGGTCGCGCACACGTCTGAGGCGATGGCTGGCATTGCCCGGTTCCTCGAGATCCCGATGGACGAACATCTGCTCGTGCCGACCGTCCTCGGCGAGGGGGTCGCCCCTAACTCGTCCTACCAGGGCCTCGAGCGAGAGCGAGGCGTGGTGCAGTCCCAGTCGGGTCGGTATCGCGACGTCCTCGGCGCGAGCGAGGTCGCCCTCATCGAAGGTCTGCTTGGCGCGCAGATGGCGGCCTGCGGGTACTCGTCCCACACACCTGCGGGCCCGCGCGCTCGGAGATGGGAGCTGCCGCCCGGTGCGCGCCGACCTTTCAAGATGCGCGTCAAAGCGTTCGCGATCGTGCGTGCGCAGCGCACCTGGCGCGGGGAGATGCTTCCGTTTGCGGCCGATCGGCCGTCCTCGGCCGTTTGACAGGTTCGCGGACGCGATCTAATGTCAGCCGACCGATGAGTAGATCCGAGTCGACCGGCATGACCGCACGTGAGATGGTGGATCTGACCCGCCAGCACACGCTCTTCGAGTGGTCCGCACAGGGATCGGTTGATCCCATTCCGGTCGCAGGCGCCAAGGGATCGTACTTCTGGACTCCCGATGGACGGCGCTTTCTCGATTTCAGCAGCCAGTTGATGTGCGTCAATATCGGTCATGGCGACGAACGCGTCGTGCGCGCGATTCAGGAGCAGGCGGCCACGCTGCCGTACGCCAATCCGTTCATGGCGACGGAGCCGCGCGCCCGCCTCGGCGCGACGCTCGCGCGGATCGCTCCCGGTGACATCAACGTCTTCT
>JAKFYA010000023.1 GCA_021731095.1 Acidobacteriota bacterium
GCCTCCAACCGTTGACCCGGGCGTCACTGAACTGGTTCGCCGTGCCGCCCTGTTCCGCTTCCGGGGCGCCCTAGAGGCAGAATTCGGCCGCTACGAAGACGTGATGCTCGGTGGTTTCGACGTGGCCTGCCTTCCGAAACCGGCCTTCTGGTCGCTGAAGATGCCGGCCCGCGTGCTGGCCCGGGTGGTGACGGTGGTGGATGGCCCGACCGTCATCGACACCTGGAATCTGGCGTCCCGGATGAAGAAGGACGGACAGCGGGATCTCTGCGTCTTCCTCATGGGTCCGGCTCTGGCACCTGCCGCCGAGCTGGCGCATGCCATTGCCGACCAGCGGCGACGCCCCATGGCCGCGGGCGGCAAGCTCGTCATGGTCCCGGTCAGCACCCGGGACTGGAGCGCGCACGTGCCGACCGACGCGCCGCCCGTGGTCAAGTCGATCCTCACGCGCCTCAAGGGCTGAACGGGAATCTGACAGACGGCGTGAAACCCCGTAGCCCGAGTCGCCGTAGACTACAGGCATGGCGCTCATCGAAACGCGCGACCTCTGGAAGACCTACACGATGGGGGACGAGCAGATTCACGCCCTGCGTGGAGTCTCCGTCAGCATCGAGCGCGGCGAGTATGCCGCCATCATGGGCCCATCCGGCTCCGGCAAGTCCACGCTGATGAACCTGATCGGGTGTCTCGACACCCCGTCAAAGGGCACCTACCTCCTGAACGGCAAGGAGGTCAGCACGATGAACGACAACGAGCTGGCGCGAATCCGGAACGAAGAGATCGGTTTCGTGTTCCAGACCTTCAACCTGCTGCCCCGTGCGACAGCGCTCCACAACGTGGAACTGCCACTCGTGTATGCCGGTGTGTCAGCCAAGGAGCGGCAGGAACGCGCGAAGGCAGCTCTCGAGAAAGTGGAGCTGGGCTCGCGCATGGGCCACCGCCCCAATGAACTGTCGGGCGGTCAGCGTCAGCGCGTCGCCATTGCACGCGCGCTGGTGAACAATCCCTCCATCCTGCTTGCGGACGAGCCGACAGGCAATCTCGACTCGAAGACAGGGGTCGAGATCATGGCGCTCTTCGCCCGGCTGCACGAGGCGGGCAACACCATCGTGCTGGTGACCCACGAGCCGGATGTGGCCGCCCACGCGCACCGGACCATCAGCATTCGTGATGGTCAGGTCGAGAAGGACGAGGCGAAAGCCCCTATTTCGAGTGCGCCTTGATATAGCCGAGGACGTACTGCTTCACCCGCTCATTGGCCAGGCCGAGATCGGCCGCCTCCTTCGTGGCCTTCTCCAGGTCCCACTTGTCGACCAGCACGCGCTTGAGCATCCAGACACCAGCCGCGCGACTGCCACCCGCGCAGTGGATGTAGGCTGGCTGCGCGCCGGGCTTGCCAATCTCGGCCAGGAAGCGGTCGCCGACAACCGGGTCATTGCTGGCCACGTCGTACGGGATGTGGATGAACCGCATGCCGACAGCCTTGGCGGCCGCCTCTTCGGCGGCAACGTCATTGCCGGGCTCGGAAGCCATGCGCAGGTTGACGACCGAGGCGAAGCCCATCTTCTTCAGCTCCGCAATGGCCTCCGGCCTGGTGGCGCCGCCGCAGGCAATCGTGGTCTCGAGCCTCGCGAAGTTGGTGATGCCGGCAACCTGCTGCTTGGTCACCTCCTGCGCGTCGAGTGCGGTGAATGCGAAACACACGGCAAGCGCGCTGGCGGTCAGTCGGATGGCAAGAAGTCTCATCGAGGATCTCCAATAAGCACTGCGGTTGTAGGCCTCAAGTCTACTGCCGCGCAGGCAGGCGGCTCTCGCGGTTGGGACTGCCAACGCCGGACCCTGCGCGTACCCGTGCCGTGATGGCTGCAGCAATGGCCCGGTTGGCCCTGGCGCCATAGTGCACGCCATCGACAAACGCGTGATCCGCCCCATCAGCCACGGCGTTGGTCATGAAGTCGGCCCCTGCTTCGCGGAATGCCACGGACACGCGCTCGAACATGGTGCGAAGCAGCTGCCGCTCCCAGCTGGACAGTTCTGGTCCCCGGTGCGGGATATGAGCCTCCGGGAACGGCTGAACGAAGGTTCGGCAACGAACTCCGTGGGCGCGGCAAATCGCATCCCTCTCAAGCAGTTGACTGGCCAGGACCGCTGTCAGTGAGGTTGTCCGCCCATACCGGGTGCAGGGACCAAGATCCCGTGTCTCCTCGGTCCGGCGCACGGCTTCGTCATCGGCGGCGTGATGTCTGGTGAATGGCGCCACCAGCGCGGCGAAGGGCCGGACCAGTTCGAGATAGTCGCTCCGGGAGCCGCCCTGCGCTCGTTCAAAGAGCGTCGCCATGGTCTTCTCATAGACCCGCAATTCGCACCGTTCGTTGATGCCATCCAGGAACCACACCTCGGATGGCACGAGACCAGAGCCGAGGTAGCGCTGGAGGAGCAGGTTCTCCTGAGCCGTATAGAAATAGCCTCGGCCGAAGTTGACGACGGGCCGGCCGAGCAGGAGCTCCGCCTGGGCCGGAATCGTTTCGTGGTCGGCCACACCATAGCCGAAGGTGGTACTGCCGCCGAAGAACCACACCGCCCCATCCAGCCTGTCAAGCGGACGGTCCCCTGT
>JAKFYA010000179.1 GCA_021731095.1 Acidobacteriota bacterium
CGAGGAGCCTGGGCGTTTTCTGTTCTTGGGGACCGCTTCGGACTTCAGGCTCTGGGCTCTGGACATCTCAGCCCTCCAGCCCTCCGGCACCGACTAAACTAGCCGGATGTCCTTGACCCCGAAGCGCGCCGAAGAATCTGAGACAGAGATGGTGCAGGTCGTTCTCCCGAACGACGCCAACCCGCTCGGCTACATTCTGGGCGGCACGGTGATGCATCTCATCGACATCGCGGGCGCCATCGCCTGTCATCGGCACGCGCGAACCCGTGTCGTGACCGCAGCCGTGGACGATCTTCAGTTTCTCCATTCGATCAAGGTCGGCGACCTCATCATTCTCCGGGCGCGTGTGACGTGCACCTTCACGACGTCGCTCGAAGTGCAGGTCGATGTCTTTTCAGAGGAAGCCCTGACGGGAGCCCGTCAGCTCACGAGCCGGGCGTTCTTGACGTTTGTGGCGATCGATGCGCAGGGAGGCCGGGTGCTGGTGCCCCCGCTGGTCGTCGAGACCGACGACCAGCGGCGGAATTGTGACGAGGCGCACGCGCGCCGCGAGCAGCGCCTGAAACGAAAGGCCGCGACTAGATTGCCTTCAGTCTGAGCACACTCTTCTCGAGATCGATCCCAACGCGGTACCGGCTCAGGAACTTGTGGCCGACGATGCCGCCGAGCTGAAAGCCGAGGAGAGCACTTGGCGTGCTCAGATTCAGCACGACCACGGGGAAATTCGTGTAGCGGATGGTGTCGAACGAGAGGTCCACGCCTGGCATCAGAAACGCTTCCGTGTCCCAGCCGGACGCCCCGAACACTTTCAACGCAATCCTCCGCGGAGGCTCCGGCCGGCCCAGGGCCGTCGCGGTGGCGCGGCTGATCGAGATCACTTCCCCGCCGGTGTCGACGACGAAGTTTGCCGTGTGGGTGCCATCGACCATGCCGCGGACGGTGGCCAGTCGGTGAAGGCGCAGGGGCAGTTCGAGATCGCTCGTTTCCTCGGGCAAATGGCGCCCGAAGACAAGCTTCCGCGTCTTGTAGTCGATGATCATCGAGAAGCCGAGCGACAGGGGCGACAGGCTTTCCGTCTCCTTCACGGGCAGGCCGCGCAGCGGTGGATCCTTGATGATGCACGGGATGTTGCGCAGCTTGAGCATGCCCAGCTCCAGCGTGCTGATGCGCGCCAACTGCAGACCGCGGAGCCCGACGTCGCCCACGCCTGCGCTGAGGGTGTACGTGATCGGCGTGATGCCGAGCCGTTGCGCGGTGGAACGGGACAGCACCGTGTTCTCGGCGCCGGTGTCTACGACGAAGTCTTGGAACGATCCGTCGTTCACCTTCGCCCGAACCATGATCTTCTCGTTGACCAGGCGGAAATCGATGACATAGATCTCATCTTCAGCGCCTGGATCCATCTCGAAGGGAACGCGCTGGCCGAACGAGCGGAGGAACTTGATTTCGGCTCGCGACCAGTCGGCCTGCTCGCTGTGATCCTTGTTCGGGAGCAGATTGACGTAGTTGCTGAAGGCGCTTGCCGCCTCTTCGTACTTGTGCATGCGCTCGTAAATCTTGCCGACCGTGTGGTGCACCTCGAGGTCGCGCGGCGAGAGGCGGAGCGCCGTCTGCGCTTCGCTCATGGCGGTCTCGAGCCGGCTGCGGGCTGCCATCGCCCGCGCCATGCCATGATGACCGCGCGCCAGGTCGGGCGCGACCGAGAGCGCGTCGCCATACCGCTGCTCGGCTTCTTCGAAGAGCCCCGACGCCCACAGCGCATCGGCGTAGAGCGCCATCGACTCGGGCGCCCGTGGCGACGCCGCAACGAGCTTCTCGGCCTCCTCGCGCGCCAGATCGAACTCGGCGACCCGCAGCGCGGACTGCACCACGCCTGCGCGTGCCGTGCGCATGTCGTCGGGCTGGGCAACGGTCAACGCCCGGCGGAACGCATCAAGAGCATCCAAATAGCGGCCCTCGGACAGGAACTCATTCCCGAGTTGAATCTGGATCTCGCCTGACTGAGATTGGGGGGTGACGTCTGCCTGGATGACGAACGACGCCGCGGCGACCGTAAACACAGTCACTGCGACCGCGCGCAAACCGACGTTCATATTGCCTCCAGGTAACCTGCGCGGATCGGCCGCGCGCGTCATTTCAAGATTCAGACCACTGGGAAGTCCCGCGAAACCGCCTGGTGGAGGTCAACGGCCTTTCACAAATCGAAAATCGCCTCCCGCCGTCCGAAACTCCTCAGTGTGTGTACTGCTCAATCGGCACGCCGTCGTACATCTGGTCGACGCGCAAGATCTGCGACTCGCGGCTGTAGGTACCGAGCTCGTAGTCCTCGCTCATGATGAGGGCCTTGATCGGCTTGGTGGGACACACCTCCGCGCAGAGCCCGCAGAAACTGCACCGCGACAGGTTGAAGTCGAAGTAGTCGAGCACCTTAATCTTCTGGCCCGGCTCGCGGTGACCGCCGAGCGCGATCAGGTCGTCAGGACATGCCTTGGCGCATTGGTCGCACACGATGCATGTCTGCGCGCCCGTGCCAGGCTCGGTCTGCAGACGCAGCACACCGCGAAAGCGCGGCGCGGTCGGCCGGCGTTCTGCCGGGTACTGAAACGTGAAG
>JAKFYA010000305.1 GCA_021731095.1 Acidobacteriota bacterium
GTGCCGCGCCAGGTGCCGTCGGCGCCCTTGGTCAGGCCGGTGACGTTGGCGAAGCCATCGCGCTCGATACGCGCGCGGGCCTGCGCTTCACCAGCGACACCGACGCCCGACGCCAGCGGCGTGGTCGCGATCGACGGCGGAGTTACGCCCGGTGTGGTCGCAGTGGGCGGATTCACCGGCGGGGTCGTGGCGCCACCCGAGCCGACCGAAGGCGGCGTCACGGTGCCGGGGCTCACCGAGGGCGGAGTGGCGGTCTGCGCGGCGACGGAACCAGTGGCGGTCACCAGAGCCAACGCCAGGACAGTCTTCCTCATGGAGGATCCTCCTCTCACGCAAAGGGTGCCGATAAACGTGAGGGCGAGGGTCAACGTTCCCGTGCGCGGGCCCGCGGAGAATTGGGGCGTCAGTAAGGAGCGGTGGTTGCCAGCGCGGGCACCCGTCAGTATGGTCCGCCCGCCTTGAGGATGGGGCGTAGCCAAGTGGTAAGGCAGCGGATTTTGATTCCGCCATTCCCAGGTTCGAATCCTGGCGCCCCAGCCAACCAGTCCTCGTTAGGCACCGAGGTGTGCCGGAAGCCACACAATTATGGCGCAGTTCCCGAGGGTTGCCGTCTCACTGCGACGGTGAGAGAGGTCCGTTGGAAGCCACAGTCGCGCAATCCCAGGCGCTGTTTCCGGCCTTTTCTCCGGCGGCTCATTTGGCACTTACGCATCGCGCCACGTCGTTGGCGATCACGCTGAGAAGATGCTGGCAGCCTTGTTTCAGAAGCCGAACGCTTCGTGTTGCGCAGCCCAGCTCAGCGGGATGGGATGCTTCAGCAAGTCCCCGAGCGTCATGTGCGGCGGCTGACGCCCTTCAAGAATGGCCTGCGTGATGGACGGCGACAGATAGGCCAGCCGCAGCAGGACGCTCAGATAGGGACGGGTGCAGCCGGCATCGTTGGCGAGGTCCTGAAGGCTGACCGCATGATCGGTCTCCAGCCGCCGCCGCAGATGGTGAGCCTGCGCAATCGCTTTCAGCATGGTGCGGTCGGGCTGCCGGCGCTCCAGTTCGTCCCGAGTTAGCACGACACGCGCCCTGTGCCGACGCACGATCGCCGTCTCAAAGCGGACGACGCCGTCCTCCGGTGACTCGAATCCTGCCGCGGATCGTGACGCCAGGCCAGTGGCCGTCAGATGCATGTCGATCGAGTTCGCGCGAACCACCGCCCGTTCGACGAGCCGGTTCAGCTCATCCCGCCGAGCTTTCTGCGGCAGGCCACGCCAGCGAGCCTGCTGCTCGCGCGGCAACCACTCCTGCAGCTGCTGCTCAACCAGTCCCTCGATGGCCATCGCCGAGATGCGCCCGATCGTTCCGGCCGGAGTTGACCTGCCCTGCAGGATCGCCTGGCTAACATAGTATCGATACTGGCGGCCTTTCTTGCGCGTGTGTGACGGGCTCATCCGGTGGCCCTGCTCATCGTAGAGCAGCCCGGCCAGCAACGCCGGCCCCGGTGCGGTCGGGCGCCGGATCGCCCCTGTCCTGTTGCCGGCAAGACCTGCCTGCACCTCGTCCCACAGCGCCTGCTCTACGATCGGCACGTGCTGTCCAGGATACGAGGCGCCCCGGTGCGAGATGCGACCGACATAGATCACGTTGTGCAGCAGGTAGTAGAGCGCGCCCCGGCTATAGGGATAGCCGCCACGCGTGTTGCCTCGACTCGACACCCACCTCTTGCTGACGACTCCACACTGCGTGAGATCCGCCGCCAGCTCATGCACACAGCCGAGTTCGAGGTAACGGCGGAAGATCAGCCCGACCGTCTCCGCCTCAGCGTCATTGATGACGAGCAGTCGGTCCTTCACGTCGTAGCCCAGCGGCGGGTTGCCGCCCATCCACATGCCCTTGCGCTTCGACAGGGCGATCTTGTCGCGGATGCGCTCCCCCGCCACCTCCCGCTCGAACTGCGCGAAGCTCAGCAGCACGTTCAGCGTCAGCCGTCCCATCGAGCTGGTGGTATTGAACTGCTGCGTCACCGACACGAACGAGGCCCCGTGCCCGTCCAGTGTCTCGACGATCTTGGCGAAGTCGGCCAATGACCGGGTTAGCCGGTCGACCTTGTAGACCACGATCACGTTGACCAGGCCCTGCTGCACGTCGGCCAGCAGCCGCTGCACCGCCGGCCGTTCCATGCTGCCGCCGGAGAAGCCACCATCGTCATAGGTGGCCTTCACCAGGGTCCAGCCTTCATGTGCCTGGCTCTTGATGAAAGCCTCACAGGCCTCGCGCTGGGCGTCCAGGGAGTTGAAAGCCTGGTCGAGGCCCTCCTCGCTGGACTTGCGGGTGTAGATTGCGCAGCGCCGCGTCTTCATGCGTCCCTGCTGGCTGCCTTGAGGCCAAAGAACAGCGGGCCTGACCAGCGCGTGCCGGTGATGCGGCGGGCGATCTGCGACAGGGAGCCGAAGCGCTCGCCGCGGTATTCGAAGCCCTCATCAAGTACCGACACCCGGTGCATCGTGCCCTGCCACTCGCGGCTCAGCACGAGGCCGGGGCGCAGACTGACCGCCGGATCGGGGCGGTACGCCCCGTCATTGCTGAAGCCGGCATGG
>JAKFYA010000118.1 GCA_021731095.1 Acidobacteriota bacterium
CGGCTGAGGGCTGGACCGCCATCCACACGTACGTCCTGGCCTTGGCCAGCGCCGCCGGTTTGGACGACACGACGGTCACGCCATACTTCATCTGGCCGGCGACGACGAGGTGGCCGGCGGCGAGCAACACAGACGTCAGGATGAGTGCGCGTGGGGTGATTCGCATATACAGAACGCTGGCAAGGAGCGGACCAGTCAACCCTTCGAGCGGGCCGACAAATAACCAGGGAACTGGAACGAACTGTCGATGTGCGCGCAGGACAGGCGACATGCCAGCCACGCGGTGACCAAATGCGGTGAGCGCGGTGGCGAACCACAGTCACCCGAGCGTCGCAGGCCCCTACCCGCCCTTTGCCACCTGCGCCTTTCCCGCGGCGCGTCGCTCTGCCTGCTCCGTCATCAGACGGTACGCCATGTAGTACTTGAAGATGTTGCTCACGTATGTCACGGTTTCGCGACCGATCCGCTCCGAGGCGACGCGCTCGACGTTGCCGAACCACACGTTGGGGTCGAGGCCCCTCTTTTCCGTCTCACGCCGGAGCTGCCTGAGCCGTCCCGGCCCGGCATTATAGGACGCGAACGCCATCAGCGCTTTGTTCAGGTTGTCCATCGGCTCGTCCGCGTAGTACTGGTCGACCATGAAGCGCATGTACTTCACGCCGCCATGGATGTTGGATTCGATCTGGTTGATGTCGCCAACGTTCAGTTCCTTGGCTGTTGGCGGCATGATCTGCATCACGCCAATTGCGCCCACGGGGCTCTTGGCATTTTGATCCAGCGTCGACTCCTGGTAGCCCTGTGCCGCCATGAGCAGGTAATCCACGTTGTACCGGGCCCCGTACTTCTTGAACAGGTCGACGACCGCAAGAAATTTCCGGCGTTCGGCATCGTCGGTGGCATTCTTCGCGTACTTGACGCTCTGGAGATAGCGCCGTTCGACGATGTTGCGAAAGGCGTCGCTCTCGCCGTGCTTCTTGATCCACGTGTTGACGACGGCTCGGAGCTTGGGATTCTCCTTGCGAAATGCGACGGCCAGCGTTCCGCCCGACCGCAACGTGACGTCCCGGTGCACTGTGATCTTGGTGAATACCTTGCTCCAGAACTCCGCCAGATAGTCGTCGACGACGGTGATCGGGGCGAGGCCGGCGTTCACCATCTCGAGCACGTCGTCGTCTTCGAGCACGTCCGGAGCGACCGTCATGACCACCGCCGGCTTGCCACGCGCCTTCAACTGAGCGTTGAGGCTGACGAGGCTTTCGTCGTAGATGCTTCCCTTGCGGACGAACACCTCCTGGCCGGCGAGGTCGTCCACCGAGGCGATCGGCGGCGCTCCCGGCCCGGTGACCACGACTTCGCTGACGTTGGTGCGCGTCGGATCGGAGAACGCGACGAGCTTCTCCCGTTCGGGCGTGACGGTTACCATGGCTGCGACCATGTCGACCTTGCCGCTCGCCAATGCGGGGTACAGCTGATCGCGCGACATCGGCACGATAATCACATGCACCTTGAGGTTGCCGGTCTTCAGGTCGGTATTCAGATCGTTCTCGAAGAGCTTCAACGACTCGAACGTGATGCCCCGCTCCTGTCCGTGGTCGATGAAGTAGTGCGTCCGATTGAAGGTTACGGCGACGCGAATCGCGCGACGCTTTACCAATGCGTCGAAGTCGCCCATGAACGGTTTGTCCATGACGAGCCGCACGGCTTCCGGAAGCGCGTCGTACGGTGAGGCCGTTGCGGGAATTGGCGTGTCGGCAGCGGGGACCGGAGCCGATGTCGGGCCCGGCGCAGACTCCTTCTGACCAGAGCATGCCGTAGCGGCGGCGACGATCAGAAGGGCGAAAGCACGTCTCGTTACGGATCTCGTGTTCATATGGATATTCCCGCGTCGCCAGCGCTCGACGGGTCGGTGTACCTCAGGGATGCGACAACGTGTCAAGACGGATCGAGAACGCACGGCGCGAAAATCGAGTTTATCCCAAGAATTCTTGAGTTACATCACTGAGTGTGTAGTAGGGTCTGGGTCGCGGTTTGCGCGCCCCTTCGTTCAGCCGCTAAATTACGGAAACGCGGTTAGGGGTTCTTCGACGTGCACAACGTTTTCAACACGAACGCGGCTCAAGCGCTGACTACCAGTTCGGGTGGCCCGTGCCTGCGCCCGCGGTCGATCGCCGGACCCCGCATTCTCCAGCTCCGCGTCAGGTGGGACTGGTAACGATGGCGGTGCGCCGCTTCCGCTTGGCGGGATGGCTCGTAGCGGCGGTGTGTCTCCTGGGAGGCTTCGCGCCATCCGCTGCCGCGGCGCCGAAGAGTGTCCTCATTCTCGCGGAAGACCCCGTTGTGACATACGGCGCGCTGCTGCGGGCGAACATCGTTGCCGCGCTGCGCCGCGACGGCGCGGAGCCTCTGAACATCTACGAGGAATTGATCGACAGAAACCGGTTTGACAACGAGGAGTACGACCGGCAGCTGGTGACACTCTACAAGGCCAAGTACACAAGTCCGGCGCCTGACCTCATTGTCACGATTACGGAGCCTGCGCTCGATTTTGTGCTGCGCCACAGGTTCGAGCTGTTCCC
>JAKFYA010000448.1 GCA_021731095.1 Acidobacteriota bacterium
CACCTGGCTGGCGCGGTCCTTCAGCGCGTCCTGCATGCGCGCCAGCAGGTCCTTGAACTCGTCGTTCTTGATCTCATCTGCCACCGGCGTGGCGGCATCGCCAAAGGCGCTGGTATCCAGATTCCCTTGCGCGGCGGACTGCAACTGCTTGCCGTCGAACTCGGTCAGGTGCGAGACCAGCCATTCGTCCACGCGATCCGTCAGCAGTAGCACTTCAATGCCATGCTTGCGGAACACTTCCAGATGCGGGCTGTTGGCCGCGGCCGCGAAGCTTTCGGCGCTGACGTAGTAGATGACCTCCTGGCCCGCTTTCATGCGGCTCACGTAGTCAGCCAATGACACGGTCTGGTCGGCGGCGGTGCTGTTGGTCGATGTAAAACGCAACAGCGTGGCAATGCGCTCACGATGACCCGGGTCTTCGATGATCCCTTCCTTCACCACCCGCCCGAACTCACTCCAGAACGTGGCGTACTTCTCCGGCTGATTCTTGGCGAGGTCCTCGAGCAGTCCGAGCACACGCTTCACCGACGCGGCGCGGATCTGGGCGACGTCGGATGACTGCTGCAGAATCTCGCGCGAGACGTTGAGCGGCAGATCGCTCGAGTCGACGATACCTCGCACGAATCGGAGATACGACGGCAGCAGCTGGTCGACTGAGTCCATGATGAAGACACGTCGCACATAGAGCTTCAGATCGTGCCGGCGATTCCGGTCCCAGAGGTCAAACGGCGCTCGACGGGGGATGTAGAAGAGCTGAATGAATTCCTGCCGCCCTTCCACTCTGGCGTGCGCCCAGGCGAGTGGCGCATCAAAATCGTGGCTGACGTGCTTGTAGAACTCTTCGTACTCCGCGTCGGAGATCTCCGACTTGGACCTGGCCCAGAGCGCCGATGCGCGATTGACCTGTTCGTCTTCCTCGGTGACGACCTGCGCCTTCTTGGTGGCGTCCCAGGTCTCTTTCTTCATGAGGATGGGGAAGGTGATGTGGTCTGAGTACTTGCGAATGATGCTCCTGAGGTGCGAGCCGGAGAGCAGCTCGTCCTCGCCTGCCCGGAGATGGAGGATGACGTCGGTGCCCCGCGTGGCCTTCTCGATCGCTTCCACGGTGTAGTCGCCCTCACCGGCGCTTTCCCAGCGCACGGCTTCGTGTGCCGGTGCTCCGGCGCGCCTGGTGATGAGGGTGACCCGCTCGGCGACGATGAATGCGGAATAGAAGCCGACACCGAACTGTCCGATGAGCGCAGCGTCTTTGGCCGAGTCGGCGCTGAGACGCTCGAAGAACTCGCGCGTGCCTGACTTGGCGATGGTGCCGATGTGCTCGATCACTTCCTGGCGCGACAACCCGATGCCGTTGTCCGAGATGGTGATGGTGCGCGCGTCGGGGTCATGACTCACACCGATCCGGAATGTGCGGTCGTCGTCGAGCGAGACGCCGTTGGCGACGCTCTCGAAACGCAGTTTGTCGCAGGCGTCGGACGCGTTGGAGATGAGCTCGCGCAGAAAGATTTCCTTGTTGCCATACAAGGAATGCACCATCAGCTGCAGCAGTTGCTTGACCTCGGCCTGGAAGCCGAGCGTTTCTTTCGTGGACGGGGCGGTCATGGTGGAGGTCTCCGGTGTCTGAGCGATCCGGGAGATTTTACGACGAGGAGTGGTGAGGGCGGCAACCGCCGCGGTCGAATCGACGGGTCAAGCGTCGTGCGCTCGACCCGCCAAGGCAGAAATCGCGGGCGTCAGTCGCCGGCAGGAACGTCCAGTGGCAACGGCAGACGACAGACCAGGCGCTGCGCGACTTCCATTTGCGCCAGCGTGGCGCGCTTGAACACGCCTTCGATGCGCGGCGTACATCCACGTGCCAACTGCGCGGCGCGCAGGCCGGCAATGACACTGAACTCGAATGCTCCGAATCCGACGGGCCGTTTGACCATGTCAACCTTCCAGTGCCGCCATACGGCGGGCATTAACGGGCGATCTGCAGAGCGAAGCGTCCGACCAACAGCGGTGGCCGTTGGTCGGACACGAGAACGAACTACCAGCGTGGCTCTGAGCGCCGACGGCTGTCGCCGCCACCGCCGAAGCCGCCGCCACGCGGGCCGCTGTCAGTCTTGGGACGCGCTTCATTGACGGCGAGGTTTCGGCCACCCAGCTGGTAGTCGTTGAACTTCGCAATCGCCTTCTGGGCATCTTCGGAGCTGGCCATTTCAACAAAGGCGAATCCGCGCGCTCGGCCGGTGGCCATGTCGCGCATCACTCGCACGGTTTCCACTGCGCCGGCCTGGGCGAAGAGGTCCTGCAAATCGGTCTCGCCGGTCTCATAGGGAAGGTTGCCGACGTAAAGTTTCTGGCTCATGGTTCTCTCTCCTGTCGCGTTTCTGCGCGACGGGCGATTCGATTCAACGATCGCCCTCAACCGACAATCCGAATGGACGCCGGAGGATCTCGTCTCGTGTGAGGGGCTAACTTCAGGAGGAGCGAGTCAGAAGAGGCTCGATACGCCCAGAGGCGGCACAGTACCCGGGAAAAATCCGAATGACTAGCGTAGCACACGAGGTGCTCCGCGCGGCCGGTTC
>JAKFYA010000327.1 GCA_021731095.1 Acidobacteriota bacterium
CCGCATGACGGGCTCTCGGCTATGCAGCGCATAGCCGTACCGGCCACTCAACAGGCCCCGGATGTGCGCTCTCGAGCAGAGGCCGATGGCCCTGTCACCGTGACAGACGGCCAGGAACTCGTAGGGCACCTTCTGGAATCGGTCTTCTACCTCAGACAGGACGCGGGCCCCATCAACCCAGTCACAGTGGTTGAGCAGCGCGGCCAGCGGCGGTGGCACTTCGGAGACTGACGCGAGCGCATGTGTCATCACCTCTCGGATATCGACATCCGATCGAGGCAACCCGACGACGGACATGTAACGTTTCCGTAACGTATTCAGATCAGTGCCTCGCCGTGTTCGCGTGGACGACATGCGGCTGTTACGCGTGCCGCTCACACTGCACTCACTATGCGCCCATCGCGACGGCACCTGCCAGATCAGAAAGCCAGATACAGCGCCATCCTGCTGGTCTCGACCATACTGGCGTCCGCAGCGCTGCTGGGCGCGCCGAGGCCTGCATCCACGCGCAGCCCGGCACGTGCCGGGTCACGGTTGCTCGTGATCCTGGTGGTCGACCAGTTTCGTGCCGACTACGTCGCCCATTTCGGCCACCAGTGGTCTGGAGGCCTGGCACGACTCTTCCGAGATGGCGCCGTCTACAGCCAGGCCGAGTTTCCGTACGCCGGGACCGTCACCTGCCCGGGCCATGCCTCCATCAGCACGGGACGTCTGCCGTCGTCCCACGGCCTGATTCTGAATACCTGGTACGACCGTGCCACCGGCAAAGCCCGCACCTGCACGGCCGATCCGTCGGTCCGCAACCTCGGGTACGGCAGCGACGTACCGGGTGGAGACAGTCTGGCCTCGCTACGCGGCACCACCCTTGCCGATGAACTCCGCGCGCAGCTCAGCTCCGGGTCCCGCACGGTCTCGGTCTCGCTCAAAGCCCGTTCGGCCACCACGCTGGGCGGTCACCGTCCGACCGCCGTGGCCTGGTTCGACGATCGCGGCGTCTGGACCACGTCCACCGCGTTCGGGATGGCGCCCGTGCCTGAGATCGCCGCTTATGTGACGGCACACCCAGTGACCGCGTCTCTCGGCAGGCCGTGGACTCGATCCAGGGCCATGTCCGCCTACCTGTATGCGCCCTCGGCCACTGGTGTCACGCCCAAGCCAGGATTCGCGGCGGGCTTCCCACATGCCGTGGGTGTCGCCCCTGGAGGTCCAGACCTTCTGGCCTTCCAGCAGTGGCAAACCAGTCCCGGATCAGATGCGTATCTCGGGGCCATGGCAGGGGCTCTGGCGACCCAGTTCCGCCTGGGCCACAGCGGTAGCGTCGATCTGCTGGCTGTCAGCTTCTCTGCCCTCGACAGGGTTGGCCACGACTTCGGCCCCTACAGTCACGAGGTGCAAGACACGCTCATGCGTCTGGATCAGACGGTTGGGGCCCTGCTCAATGGACTGGATGCCCTCGTCGGACCAGAGGGCTATACGCTCGCCCTCACCGGGGACCACGGCGTGGCACCGATACCCGAACAGGCTCGCCAGGAGGGACTCCCGGCAGGCCGCGTGTCCATCGACCGACTCAGGACCATCGTTGATGACACGCTGGGCGCCGCGTTCGGCCCAGGCCGCTACTTCGCTGCCTACACGCACCCCGAACTGTATCTGACGCCAGGGACAGCCGCGCGACTCGAAGTGAGTCCTGACGTGCTGTCACGTCTGCAGATCGCCCTGCTGGCCGATGGAGGCGTCACCAGAGTGTTCACGTCCGGGGAGCTCCAGTCCCCTGTGCCCGGGGATCCAGACCGGGTCCGGCTCTTTGCGGCGCGCAGTCATGACCGCGAGCGCAGTGGGGATTTGACCTTGGCGTTGGCACCCTATTGGGTCACCGAGCCGCTCGGTACGACCCATGGCAGCAGCCATGCCTATGACACCCGGGTGCCCCTGGTCCTCTTTGGACGTGACATCCGGCGCGGCCCGGTTCCCGCCCTGGCCACGCCGCTCGACATCGCGCCCACGCTGGCGGCGCTTGCGGGAGTCACGCTGCCACAGACAGATGGCCGGGTGCTGAGCGAGGCCTTGCGAGCGGACCGCCCGGCGAAGGGTTTACAGAAGCGTACCGCCGGCGTCACGACCGCGCCGTAGGTCGGGTGCTCTGATCGAGTCGACACGTCAGAAAGGGGACGTCATGTTCGAACTCATCAGCGAAGGCCACCATCAGGCACCCCACAAGGACACGGCACCGCTCGTCCTGTCGTGGACACTTCATCTTCTCGCCATCGGCGCCATCGTCTGGCTGCCCCTGGTCGCAGCCACCGAAGAACTTCCACGGCTTCCTTCCATGACGGGATTCGTCATGCCAGTGTCGGCGACGCCGCCACCACCGCCACCACCACCAGCACCATCGCGCCCCCAGGCGGCCCAGGCTGCCGCGACCAGTTCGTCACCAATGGCGGCGCCACTGGAGGCCCCACGCGCGATTGCGCCTGAACCGGTGGTTCCGGCATCTGATGGTGGCTCCGGCTCGGCCGGTGGCATCGACGGTGGCCTCGAGGATGACCACGCCCTCGACCATCGCGCGCCG
>JAKFYA010000430.1 GCA_021731095.1 Acidobacteriota bacterium
GAGGCCGGCGAGCGTGCCCTCGGGATCGTTGTAGCGGTAGACGTACGACCAGGCGAAGAGCGCGAGGCCAACCGCCACCAGGCCGAGCGCCTGCCAGCGCCGGTCGGACACCGTCAGTCGAGCACTCATGCGGGCACGTCGTTTCCAGGCAGGCCGGCGGCACGCCCCAGCACCAGGTGCACGGCCACCTCAAGGTCGCGCCGGGCGGTCACCTCCCACTCGAGGTCCCTGAACAGCGCCGTGCTGGAGGCCTCCTCATCCGGCTGAAGAAAGAGACAGAGCGACTTGAGCGAGGGCTGTCGCAGGGTGTGACCGGCGCCAGCCACAATGGCGGCCACCGGCGTCCGTGGCGCAAAGCGGATGTGCTGCGGGAGCGGCAAGCCATGCCGCTCCACCAGCGTGTCCAGACGCGACAGCAGGGACGGCTGCAGGAACGACCGACGCCGACCGGCTGGCCGCACGCGCCAGCGCGTATCGAACACCCCGAAGCGCTCGCCACCGAGGTGGCCGATCTTGAATTTCAGCTCACCGAGACCGTCCTGATCCCCCAGCACGGCCGGCACCGGCAACACCGACAGTTCCATCTCGTTCAGGAACAGGTTGTCGCAGAGCGCGGCATAGGCCGCAAAACCGCCTTCAAAGGCCACGACCACCGCGCCACGGCTGCGCGCGGCCAGCAACGCATAGGCGCCGACGGCGGCACCGATGTCGTAGACCACCTCTCCCAGCTCGATGGCGTCCTGCATCCACCGCAACGTTTCACGGTCCACCGGCACCGCGCCCAGACGTGCCCGTCGACGTGCCACAGGCGTGGCATACACCTGCAGGGCCGTGCGCGGCGCCGCCACCGGCATCACCGGCCGCTCGTCCTCGACAAACACATCCTTGGGCAGGCGCAGGAGGTCTGGCCCGGCTGCGGGCAGCCTGCTGGAGCCGTCCGGCTCCAGCCTGCCGGGCACGGGCCGGGGCGCCGCCCCCATGCGCTCGATCTCGTCGGCGAGGATAGGGGCCACGGGCTGCCCGATGCCGCGCGGCCTGAGGAAGCGTTCGACGAAGGCCCGAATGACTGCCGGGTCCGTGCCGTCGCGCAGCGCCGTCGCCACCTGGTCCACGTGCGCCGCAACGGTCGGTGCCACAGACACGAACCCGCCCTGCCCGACGGTGAGGTAGTGGAAGTGCAGCGTGTCCTTCTGTCCGCCGGCCACCTCGGTGGACGGATGGATGGAGAACACGGGCCGCCCGACGATGCCCGCCTCGAGCTCGGCCGTGGTGTTCAGTCCGACCACGAGAGTGCTGTGTGTGATCGATTCGAAGAGTCCCTGCGGCGTGTGGTACGCCGTGCGTAGCACGACCACGCCCGGGTCATCGAACGGGCGCGCCACATGCGCTCCGAGGCCGGGCCGGGCCGGCCACGTGTGCCGTTCCATCGAGACCCCGTCGGGCAGCAGTTCCACATCCGGGTGCGGCCGCACCACCACGTTCGCCTCGCGCAGCTCCGCATGCGACGACGTCCGAACGGCCCTGAGCCATTCCCGGAGGAATGCCAGCTCGTCATCGCAGATGATGCGCGACGAACAGAGGTAGAGAATCGTCGGTCTGGCCGGATCGAGGCCCAGCGGCGTGTGGAAGTCGGCGCGGGAGAGCTGCGGGGTCAGGGCGAAGAAGGCATCGAAGCGGGGCGCTCCGGCCACAATCACCCGTTCGGCGGGGAAGCCGTGCATGCGCATGGCCTCCTGACGCTGCACCTCGTTCCACACCACCATCCAGTCTGGCGTTCTGTGGAGGCACCCCTTGGTGCTGAGATTGTCCCAGCTGTAGAGCAGCATCGACACCGGGATGCCGAGCCGGCGGGCACTGGCAACCAGATCCGTCTGGGGCGAACCGAAGTGCACGAGCGGCGACAGCAGCAGCAGGTCCGGCCGCTCAGCCTCAAGGAACTCGTCGAAGAGCGGCTCGGTCGGCAGGGCCTGCTCCGCCAGGGCCATCAGGGCCTCGAGATCGGCCGCTTCGGCCGGCGACAGCGCGTCGAGTACCTGCCCCATCGCCTCCGCGCCGGCAGCGACGGGAAGCTGTTGCCAGAGCCGTGCGACGATGCGGTCCCGCAGTTGCCCGGTGGACCTGAGCGGTGGCTGCAGATAGTGCAGCGCATCCCGCAGCGAGCGGAGCGTGGCGGCCCGACCTTCCCAGGCATCCAGGCGCACCGCCGGGCAGTGCGCCACCCCGAACAGGGGCGAGTCGAAGTCCTGGACCAGGCGCGCGTCACGCGCGTCGTTCCGTTCCTGCACCGCCAGTCGCACCTCGTGCCCGCGCGCCAGCAGCTCACGCACGGTGTCGCCGAACGCCGCGAGATTGCGATCCTGTTTCAGAACAAGCAGTACACGCATCCGACCGTTACTCTCCGTCAGTTCAGGGGCGGCAGCGTCATCGACACCAGATCGCGCGCCTCGGGCAACGCGGCGACATCCGGCGGAGACGCTAGCCGCGCTTCGTACCACGCCACCAGCGTCATCAAGCCCCAGAGCTCCCATCCGTAGGAGCGGTGCCCCGACAGATGTGCATCCACAACCC
>JAKFYA010000489.1 GCA_021731095.1 Acidobacteriota bacterium
ACCCTCGACGGTGCCGGGCCAGATTCCGGACGCGTCGGTGGCCCCCGCCCGTCTCGAACGGCTGCGGACGTTTCCGTGGCTGCTGGTTGGCACCGCGGTCATCGCGCTGGGGCTCGGCGCGGCACTGACACGGTGGCTGACCGCGACGCCGGAATCGTCGCTCAGACTGAACCTGCAGCCGCCACTCGGAGCGTCACTCTCATCCGGTGCCGTGTTATCGCCAGACGGCACACGCGCCGCATACGTCGCCGAAGAGGGTCGCAGCGGCATCCAGCGCCTATGGGTCACATCGCTCGGCGGCGGTGAACCGCGCGTGCTGGCGGGCACCGACGGCGCCGTGCAACCGTTCTGGTCAGCCGACTCACGCTCCCTCGGCTTCTTCGCCGGCGGCGCGCTGAAGACGGTGCCGATCGAATCCGGCGCGGCGCAGTCACTGGCCACCCTCGGCTTCGTCCCCGCCGGAGCGTCGTGGTCAGACACGGGCACGATTGCATTCGCCGCCTTTCGCTCCAGCATCAACGCCATCTCCGCCACCGGTGGCAAGGTCACGGTACTGACGATGGTGGACGGCGCGCAGGGTGACCGCGCCCACGAGTGGCCGACGTTCCTCCCGGGCGGCACCCGATTCCTGTTCTCAATCGATTCTTCAAATCCGGATCGGGCCGGCACCTACCTCGGTTCGCTCGTCGGTGATGAGCCGACCCGCCTTGTCCCCGATCAGCACGCGATCTACGCGCCGCCAGGCTACCTGCTCTACGTCCGGGATCGCGCGCTGATCGCGCAACCGTTCGACCTCGGCCGCCTCGCCACCAACGGCGATCCGATCACCGTCGTCGGCAACGTGTCGGCACCGAGCGTGCGCAATGACGCGACGATCAGCGCCGCGCCTGGTCTTCTCGCCTACGGCGGCGCCACCGGTGGCGGCCGCCTGGTCTGGCTCGATCGCAACGGTCAGCAGGTTGGGCTCGTCAACGCCCCTGGCGAGTTCCACAATCCGGCGCTGCTCGTCGACGAACGGCGCCTTCTCGTCGATGGCAACGGCATCTGGGCCGCGGACCTGGTCCGCGGTACGGCGACGCGGCTCGTTGCCGACGGCAACATGCCGATTCCGTCACCGGATGGCACCAAGGTGCTGTTCAACGCCGTGCGTGACAGCGGCATCGCCGATCTCTACATGCGCGCGATCGACGGCACCGCCGACGAGCTGCTGCTGCACACCGACGAGAATGTGCTGCCGAACGACTGGACCCGCGATGGTCGCTTCATCGTGTATGTATCGCGCAACGCACAACGAGGCCGCGACATCTGGCTGCTGCCGACCAGTGGCGCGCGTTCCCCCGTACCCTTCGCGCGCGGCGCCGCTAATGAGATCCAGGCCCAGGTGTCGCCGAACGGTGCGTGGATCGCTTACGCATCGGACGAGTCAGGCGCATGGGAGGTGTATGTCGAAGCGTTTCCGAACGGCGGCAGTAAGCGGGCGGTGTCGTCGGGTGGTGGTGCCAAGCCGCAGTGGCGCGCCGATGGTCGCGAGCTCTTCTATCTGACGGTCGATCGCTTGCTGATGGCGGTGCCGGTCGACGAACACGGCGAAATCGGACGTCCGCAATCGCTCTTCCAGGCACCCGTCGTGGCTGATCTCGGGACCTACCGCAGCCAGTTTGCCGCCAGCCGTGACGGCCAACGCTTCCTCGTCGATGCGGCCGACCCGGCCAGCAGCCGCGAACCGATCACCGTGCTGGTCAACTGGACCGCGTCTCTGCAACGCTGACGTGCAACGAATTAGCGTTTGGGCGCCAGCGGGCTTGAGTTAGAAGATAGAGCGTATGTGGGGAACCAATACCAGATTCTGGAAGGCCGCTGAGGCGGCCTCCGCGAGTAACGCGTTCTCGAACGCGTTCTTCACCGGCGCACCGGGACGCGAGCTCTACCTGCCCGCCTCCGAGCACATGAACCTCTTCCTGTTCGATGAAGAGACGGCTCGGGATCTGGCGCTGATGCCCGAGGGCAAGAGCGCGCGCGAACGTCGTCACCATGCCGCCGCGTTCGACCCGGCGCGTCGGACGCTGTTCGAACACCGTGGGCTCATCGACCTGGTCCTCAGTCAGCCGGCCGACCGGGTCATCTCATCATTCGCGCGTGACCTGCTCACTCGCGCGGTGCTGCTGCCCGAACGAACACCCGAGGGCATCGAAGATCGACAGCGAATGATCCGCGCGCTGCAGGACAAGACCCGGCGGCAGCGCCTCGACGACTTCTTCTCGAACGCCGGCCTGGAACGCCAGACCGAGGAAGGCACGGAGTCCTTTCTCGATACGTTCTCCACGATGATCGCCAGTCGCCATCAGATCATCGGTGAACCGCAGTACGCCGCCGTGCGCAACTGCGCCCGCATCGTCCGCGAACTCGGCGCAGATCCCGGCACCCACGCCATCTACTCATTCCTGCGTGAGAAGTGCTCCGACGGCATCTTCACGATGAACGAGCTGATTGCCGCGAAGGAAATGACCTTCACGCTGTCGGGTGGCTTCACCTCCGGAACCGCCGAGTGGCGCGGCACGCCTGAA
>JAKFYA010000024.1 GCA_021731095.1 Acidobacteriota bacterium
CCCTCGTTTACCGTTGCCTACGTATGCGCTTAGAAGCTGCCACTCGTGACGCCCGCTGACGAGCGGCGACAGCGACTCCGCCTCGTCCAGCTTCGTCAGCAGCAGGCGTGTTGGGCGCGCATCCGCATACCCGTCGAGAATCCGCCGCGCCGCCGATGCCGATGTTCCCGCCGGCATCACCAAGTGCGTGCGCACGCCGTTCGCCTGCCGCAGCACCTCGAACAGATCCCGGCTGGCGGGATCCGACGACGACCGTCCGGCGGTGTCCACGAGCACAGGTGTCCGCTGCTTGATCGCCAGCGCATCATGCAGTTCGTCGGCAGTGCGTGCGATGCGAAACGGGGCATCGAGAATCTCGGCGTAGGTCTGCAGCTGTTCGACCGCACCGATGCGGAATCCGTCGGCCGCGAGCAGCGACAGGCGCTGACCGTTGCGGGCCCGTTCCTGTGCGGCGATCTTGGCGATCGTGGTCGTCTTGCCGGCGCCCGGAGGACCGATGAACACTTCGGCACGCGCATACGCCTCGTCCACGGCGGCGAGTTCCGCCAGGCGATGCGCGAGCGCGTCGCGCAGACGTGCCGGCGTGGCGCCGCGGCGTCTGGAGTCGGGAATCGAGGCGGCAATGTCTTCGGCCAGGCGGCGATCGAGCCCCGTCGCCACCAGTTGCGCGGTCACACTGTCGGTCGGCGCTGGCTGTCGGTTTCCCGACGGCTCTGGTCGCTCCTCCGACGCTTCACGCTCGGCGGCGGCGGTGATTTCGACCTCGCGTGCACCCATCAAGCCGCGCCAGCCTCGCGCCTGGACCATCGTGGTCGAGAGCACGAGCGCCTTCGGCCCGAGCTCTTCCCGCACGGCCCGCAGGGCGTCGCGAACGTTTGTGCTGCGAAAACGCTTCAAATGCATGTCAGTCGAGGACCGCCACCGTGGCAATCCGGAGTTGCGCCGGGACTTCGCTGTGCGACAGCACGCCGATGTGCGGAAGCACGCGTGTGAACAGGCGCCATAGATGCGGACGGAGCATTGGCGTGCAGAGGAGCACGGGCTGTGCCAACGCTCCAGCCAGCGCGTCGGCGATCTTCGAGGCCAGCGCCTGCGCCTGATTCGGTTCGATCGCCAGCACCGGGCCCTGCTCGGTGCGCACAAGTGCCTGCATCAGCCGTGTCTCGAGCGCCGGCGTCAGGCTGATCGCCGGCAGCTCGCCGCGTTCGGTCTGGTACTGCCGGCAGATCGTGCGCCCCAGTGCCTGCCGGACCGATTCGATGAGCGCGTCAGGATCTTTCGACGGATTCTGCTGGGCGTCGGCAATCGCTTCCAGGATGGTGACCAGATCGCGGACCGGCACACGCTCGCGCAGCAGCTGCCGCAGTACCCGTTGAATGTCGCCGATCGACACCACCTTCGGAATCAGTTCCTCGACCAGCTTCGGCGCCGACTGACCAAGCCGATCCACCATCTCTTTTGTCTGCTGGCGGCTGAGCAGATCCGGCAGGAAGGCGCGGATCGTTTCAGACACGTGCGTCGACAGTGCCGTCGTCGGATCGACGACGGTGTAGCCCGAGGCAGACGCGTGCTCTCGCTGCGCCACGGGAATCCACCAGGCCGGAAGGCCGAACGCTGGTTCCTTCGTCGCAGTGCCGTCGATCGGTGTCGTCGCGGTGCCGGGGTTGATCGCCATGAGCCGATCAGGCACCAGCTCACCCTTGGCCACCTCGGTGCCCTTGACGAGAATCGCGTACGACCTGGGTCCGAGCTGCAGGTTGTCGGCGACGTGCACCGGCGGGACAACGACACCGGTCTCCGCCCCGATCTGCTTGCGAATGGCACGCAACCGGTTGAGCAAGGTGCCGCCCTGCTTGTCGTCGGCCAGCGCCACGAGCGCGTAGCCGATCTCGATGCTCAAGGGATCGACAAGTGCGGGCGTGTCCGATGTTTCCGGGGGCAGTGCTTCGTGCGCCTCGGCCTCTGCGGCGGCCGACGATGCCTTCTGCCGCGTCGCCAGCGCGCCAAGCCCCAGGAGAGCGGCGACGACGAGGAACGACAGCTTCGGCAGCCCGGGAATCAGCGCCAGACCGATGAGCACGGTGGCCGCAACAGCGAGCGGACGGGCGCGCGCGAGCAACTGCACCGCCACTTCTTCGCCGAGGTTCGACTCCGAGGCGGCGCGGGTCGTGATCAAGCCGCCGGACATCGACACGAGCAGCGCCGGGATCGCGGTCACCAGACCCTCACCGATGGTCAGGATGGTGTAGGTCTCCGCCGCCGTCGCGAGGTCGAGGCCCTGCTGAAAGACGCCAATCACAAGGCCGCCCACGATGTTGACGAACGTGATCAGCATCGCCGCCAGCGCATCGCGCTGCGTGAAGCGGATCGCGCCGTCCATGGCGCCGTAGAAATCGGCCTCCTTGCGCACCCGCTCTCGCCGGTCGCGGGCCTCTTTCTCGTCAATCATCCCGGCGTTGAGATCGGCATCGATCGCCATCTGACGCCCTGGCATCGCATCCAATGTGAAGCGCGCGGTCACTTC
>JAKFYA010000260.1 GCA_021731095.1 Acidobacteriota bacterium
GTTGGGGGCTCGCTGAACCTGGGCCAGACGGCTCTGGTGCGTCAGAACGTCGCGATTGTAGGGGGCTCGCTGCACCGCGATCCGGGTGCACGCGTGCTGGGCAAGGTCGATGAGGTGGGCGTCGGTGGACGGTTCGGGGGCAAGAGGCCCAACTGGCGCGTAGAGCGGAGCGAGCGTCGGTCATTCGGCATCGGCGTCTTCGGAACATTGCTGCGCGGCGTGTTGATGGCCCTGATTGCCCTGCTGGTCCTGACGCTTGGCCGCCGCCACGTGGAAGCACTGGCAGCCCGGGTGGCGGCAGAACCGGTGCGCGCCGGTCTGGTGGGCCTGCTGGCCGAGATCGGCTTTGCCCCGGTGCTGGTGGTGACGATTGTGGTGCTGGCGGTCTCCATCATCGGCATCCCGCTGCTGCTCCTGCTGCCGTTTGCGCTGGTCCTAGTGGTGATGCTGTCGCTGGTCGGATACACCGGTGTGGCGGCGCACGTCGGTGACATCGTGGCGCGGCGCCTTGGCCTGACCATGAACCCGCATGCCACCGTCGCCCTCGGTGTGGCCTCGCTGGTGCTGGTGACGCTGCTGGGCAAGCTGGCCGGCCTGGCTGGCGGGGTGTTCGGAGGGGTGGTCGGCGGCACACTGACCTTCGTCGGGTACCTCGTGGAGTATCTGGCCTGGACGATGGGTCTCGGCGGCATCATCCTGACCTGGCTGCAGTCGCGCAGGAAGCCGACCGGCCTCGGACAGGGCCAGTCTGAAACGCCTGGCGCCGAGGCGCCGCCGCCAGAGATTCTGGGTGACGACATCCCGCCGTTCCAGCGCGGCTGAGCCGGCGACTCCCCGACGGGACGGCAGCGAGACTGCCGTCCCGCCACGCGTCAGCGCAGTAGAATCGCGCTGACGTGCGCAACTTCCCAGAGCAGTTTGCCCAGGTCGTCGGCCGCTTTCCCGGGCGCCCGGCGGTGACCCTTCGCGGCGACACCGGAAGGGAACGCCTCAGCTACCGCGAACTGGACGCCATGGCCGCCCGGGCCGAGGCCAGACTTGCCGCCGCAGGGCTGGGACGCGGAGACCGGTGCGCCATCCTGGCGGAGAACAGCGCCCGCTGGTGCGGCGCGTATCTCGGCATCCTGCGTCTCGGCGCCGTCGCCGTACCCTTCGACACCAACTACACCGCGACGCAGGTGCATACGCTGCTGGCCGACAGCGGCGCGCGTCTGCTGGTGGCGTCCACGAAGTTTGAGGCTACGGCGACTGCCGCCGCGACCGACGCGCGTGTGCTGTCGCTCCTGGCGGTCACGGCCGGGGACGAGCCGGACCCTCCCGTGTCCGGGGCACCTGCGTGTCCGGCCGAACCCTCAGACCCCGCCGTCATTCTCTACACGTCGGGCACGACTGCCGATCCCAAAGGGGTGGTACTGACGCACGGCAATCTGCTGGCCGAGAGCGACGGGGTCTTCCAGGTGCTGCGCGTCGACGAGCACGACACCGTGCTTGGCGTGCTCCCGCTGTTTCACTCACTCGCGCAGATGGCCAATCTCCTGTTGCCGTTCTCGGTCGGGGCCCATGTGGTCTATCTCGAGACGCTTGGCACGCGCGAGTTGCTGAGGGCCCTCGACGAGGAGGGCGTCAGCATCTTTGCCTGTGTGCCCCAGTTCTTCTATCTCATCCACAAGCGCGTCCGTGACGAGGTAGACAAGGGCGGAGCCCTGACCCGGACGGCGTTCGGGGTGATGCTGCGTCTGAATCGTCTGCTCCGTTCTGCCGGCCTGAATGCCGGGCGCCTGATGTTCGGACGCGTGCACCGGACACTTGGCCCGCGCATGCGGCTGCTCATCACGGGCGGCTCGAAGTTCGACCCGGCCATCGGTCGTGATCTGCAGGACCTCGGCTTCGACATCCTGCAGGCCTACGGCCTGACAGAGACCTCCGGTGCGGCCACGTTGATGCGCTCGTCGGATCCGATGACCTCGGTCGGACGAATCCTGCCTGGGAACGAGGTCCGCATCGCGAAGCCCACGCTCATGCCTGGGGCAGGAGGTGCGGCGACGGCCGCCGATGCGGCACCGCGTGACGGCGAGGTGCTGATCCGGGGCCCGCTGGTCATGCAGGGCTACTGGCACCGTCCTGACGTGACGGCCGAGGTGCTGAAGGACGGGTGGCTGCACACCGGTGACCTTGGCGTTCTGGACGCCGAAGGCCGGCTCACCATCACGGGGCGCAGCAAGGAAATGATCGTGCTCGAATCCGGGAAGAACATCTACCCGGAGGAGATCGAGGCTCATTACCGGCAGTCACTCTTCATCAGGGAACTCTGCGTGCTCGGTGTGACCTCGCCCGGGGCGCCCACGTCCGAGCGACTGCACGCGGTGGTCGTGCCGGACCTCGACGTGCTTCGCGAGAAGGGCATCGTCAACACCCAGGATCTGGTGCGGTTCGAGCTGGAAGGGCTGTCGGTCTCGCTGCCTGCCCACAAGCGCGCTCTCGGCTTAACCGTGTCGATGGAGCCGCTGCCCCGCAC
>JAKFYA010000304.1 GCA_021731095.1 Acidobacteriota bacterium
CGTTTCGCCAGATCGATGGCGAACTGCGGCAGATCATTTTGCCCGTTCTGGAAGTGCCGTTCGCGAATCAGGATGTGGAGAGTGCCCAGTCTCTTGACTCGTTGTTGAGTGCTGAGGCGGCGGTCCCATTTGATCTGACTGAGTCACCGCTGCTGCGCGTGACGTTGTTCACCATCGGCCCGGGGGATGTCGTGCTGGCCATTGTTGCTCATCACATCGTTGTCGATGGGTGGTCTCTGGCGATTCTGCTACAGGATCTTGCCGACAGCTACGGCTCTCTGATGAACGGTGGTGACCCCGTCTTATCTGCACTGCCAGTTCAGTACGCCGACTTTACGATGTGGGAGCGGCAGTTGCTCGCCGAGGTGGACAACCCAGGGCTCGAGTTTTGGCGCAACCGCCTGTCGCGCTCAACAACGCCCCTTGATCTTCCCGCCGATCAATCGAGACCGGGTACACGCTCTCACCGTGGGCACCTGCTCGCGTTCCAGATTGACTCGGCGCTGACCGCTCAGCTGAAGGCGGCAAGCCGCGCCACTGGCGGCAGCGTGTTCGTGGCAACGCTGACGGCGTTGGCCGCGGTGCTTCATCGCTATACGGCCGCCACAACCATCCTGATTGGCGGGCCAGTAGCGAACCGCCCGCTGCCCGAACTCGAGCACGTGGTGGGCTTCTTCGCGAACACGGTTGTCTATCGTGCCGATGTCAGTGGTGAGCCAACGCTCCGCGAGTTGATGTCGCGGGTCAAAGACGACGCCCTCAGTGTCTACTCTCATCAGGACACGCCCTTTGATCAGGTTGTTCGGGCGGTCGGCGTTGAGCGCGGCGCAGCGCGGAACCCCCTTTTCCAGGTAGCGGTCGCGCACCAGCGTCAGCCGGACGTGCTCTTCACGTTACCCGCCATAGACGCCACACCGATCGTGGTGGGGAACGGCACGGCGAAGTTCGATATTCTGATCGACCTGCAGGAGCGCAGCGCACACGTCGACTGCACCATCGAGATGAGCAGCGACCTGTTCAGCCCTGGCGCTGCAGGGCGCCTCCGCGATCACTTACTCCACGCACTGACTGCGATCGCGACAGCTCCGGATACGCCGGTGTCACTGTTCCCGATGCTGTCACAGAATGAGCGCGACCAAGCCGTCACTGGCTGGAACCCCTCAAGCGCGTTTTCAGTCGAATCATCGGTGCACGCAAGGTTTGAACGCCAGGCTGGCGAGCGAAGGCTCGACGTGGCGGTCATTCATGGGGCGACATCATGCACGTACGGTGACCTCGACCACCGCGCCAATCAACTCGCCGAGTATTTGCGTGGTCTGGGTGTCGGGCCGGAGAGCCTGGTTGCTGTGTGCCTGGCGCCCTCGATCGATTTGGTCGTGGCGATCCTCGGCGTTCTGAAGGCAGGCGGAGCCTACCTACCGCTCGATCCGTCATATCCGGAAGACCGCGTTGCGTTCACGCTGGCGGATGCGTCTGTTCGTGCGGTCATCACCGATGCTGCACACTCGCGGCTGACGGCGTCCTCCGATGCACCGCACGTGCTGCTCGACAGAGATCGCGTCGTGTTGGCCGCACTGGCCGGCCAGCCGGCGAGTGCGGCGCTCGAGCCGGACCAGCTGTGTTACGTGATCTACACGTCCGGATCGACTGGCCGTCCGAAGGGAGTGGAGATCACGCACGGGAACGTCCTGCGGTTGTTTGATGCCACGGACGATTGGTTTTCCTTTGATCACAAGGATGTCTGGTCGCTGTTTCACTCCGCGGCCTTCGACTTTTCGGTGTGGGAGTTGTGGGGCTCGTTGCTTTACGGCGGCAGGCTGGTGATTGTCGACCGCAACGTTGCGCGATCACCTCGAGAGTTCCACGCCCTGATTCGAAAAGAGGGTGTGACGGTACTCAACCAGACGCCCTCAGCGTTCAAACACCTGATCGAGGCCGATCGATTACTCGCAGCGACCCCGCCAGCGTCTCTGCGCTACGTGATCTTCGGTGGCGAAGCACTCGATCTCCAGTCTCTGGCGCCATGGTTTGAGCGGCACGCTGATAGTCACCCGCGTTTGGTGAACATGTACGGCATCACCGAGACCACCGTGCACGTCACTTTCAGGCCGATCTCTGCGCTCGACGTGCGCAGCCGCACTGGCAGCGTGATCGGCGAACCGATCCCTGATTTGCAGGTGTACCTGCTGGACCCCCACCAGCAGCCGGTGCCGATCGGGGTGCCGGCGGAAATCTATGTCGGCGGCGCCGGTGTTGCGCGGAACTATCTGAATCGGGCCGAGTTGTCCGCGCAGCGCTTTCTGCCGGACCCGTTCAGGCCAGGATCTGGCCGGCGTCTCTATCGCTCTGGCGATCTCGCGAAACGCCTGCCCAACGGCGACATTGAGTACCTTGGCCGGATCGATCATCAGGTCAAGATCCGCGGATTCCGAATCGAGCTCGGAGAGATTGAGAGTGTTCTGCGGAGCCATGACTCGATTCTAGACACCGTCGTGATCGCCGCTGATGGCC
>JAKFYA010000248.1 GCA_021731095.1 Acidobacteriota bacterium
GCCGATGTAGTACCCAGGCGGCAGCGCGACAGACCGTGCCACCGACGCACGCGCCTCTTCCACGAACCCACCCACGTCGCGCCCCTGCACGTTCATCAGCACGGTGGCCAGCAGCAGGCCGTTCTCGGACGAGATCATGGCGGGGCCCCGCGCGTGCTCGATGCGCGCCAGTTGCCCCAGTGGAATCTGCGCGCCGCCGGGTGCCATCACCAGCACGCGCGCCAGCGCCTCCGGGTCGGCGCGGTCCTCGGGCCGATAGCGCACACGCACCGGAAAGCGCGACCGCCCCTCGATGGTGGTGGTCACGACGGCCTCGCCCACCGCCGTCTCGATCACCTCCTGCACCTCGCCCACGCCAATGCCGTAGCGCGCCGCAGCCGCGCGGTCCACCGTCAGGTTCAGGTACTGGCCGCTGGCCACCGGCTCGGGATACACGTTGCTGGCGCCCGGCACCCGCCGCACCACGTCGGCCACCTGCCGTGTGAGCGTCTCCAGCACCGCCAGGTCTGTGCCGAACACCTTCACGCCCACCTCGGACCGAATGCCCGTAGTGAGCATGTCGATGCGGTTGATGATGGGCATGGTCCAGATGGGCGACACGCCCGGCACCTGCACCGCGCGGCTCATCTCGCCCCGCAGGCGGTCCAGCGTCATGCCGGCCCGCCACTGTTCGCGCGGCTTCAGCCGCACGATGGTCTCCGTCATGTTGAGCGGCGACGGATCCGTGGAGGTGTCGGCCCGGCCCACCTTGGCGACCGCATAGGCGACTTCGGGAAACGAGGCGAGGATGGCGTTCTGCTGCGCGGCAATCTTCGTGTTCTGCTCGAGCGAGATGCTCGGGTCCGCAATGGGCATAAAGGTGAGGTCGCCCTCGTTGAGCGGCGGCATGAACTCGCTGCCGATGCCGCGACCCACCACCATCGCGCCCGTGAAGAGCGCGAGGGCAATGCCGATGGTGATGACCCGGTGCGAGAGCGCCGCCTCGAGCGCCGGCTGATACACCCAGCGGAGGCCCCGCATCACCGGGTTGACATCCTCCCGGTGGAAGGTGCCTTTCAGCAGCAGGCTGCAGAGCACGGGCACCAGCGTGACGGACACCGCCGTCGCGGCCAGCACCGCAAAGGTCTTGGTGAAGGCCAGCGGGTGGAAGAGCTTCCCTTCCTGCCCCGTGAGCGCGAACACCGGAATGAAGGCCAGCAGGATGATGGCCATCGAGAAGAACACCGGCCGCCCCACCAGGCGTGTCGACTCCAGCACCGTCTCCCACACCAGCTTCCGGTCGCGCGGGTCCACCCCGCGTTGCTCCATGAAGCGGAAGGCGTTCTCCGTCACCACGATCCCGGCGTCCACCAGCACGCCGATGGCGATGGCAATGCCAGACAGGCTCATGATGTTCGACGAGATGCCGGCGTAGTACATCCCGAGGAACGACAGCAACACCGCCAGCGGCAGCGGAATGGTGACGATGAGAATGGACCGGAAGTGCATCAGGAAGACGACGTGCGCCAGCGTGACCAGCACGATCTCTTCGATGAGCGCCCGCCGCAGCGTGTCGGACGCCTGCCCGATCAGCGTGGAGCGGTCGTAGAAGGGCACGATGGTCACGCCGCTCGGCAGCCCTGGCGAGATCTGCGCGATGCGCGCCTTCACCGCATCAATCACCGCCTGCGTGTTCACGCCGGTCCGCGCCACGATGACGCCACCCACGGCTTCGTGCGTGCCCTTCACGAGGGACGCCACGCGGAAGGCATCGCCCACGTGCACGTTGGCCACCTGCTCCACGTAGACCGGCGTGCCGTTTGAGGCGCCGACGGCAATGTGCTTCACGTCGTCGACCGAGGTAATCAGCCCGACGCCCCGCACGATGAGCCACGCGCCGTTGGATTCCAGCACGTTGCCGCCGACGTTCAGGTTGCTGGCGCGCACGGCCGACACCACGGTGCTCAGCGGCAGCCCGTACTGACGCAGCCGGGCCGGGTCTACGTCTATCTGGTACTGCTGCACCGTGCCGCCGACAGAGGCCACCTCGGCCACGCCGGGCACGGAGTTGAGCTGGTAGCGGACGAACCAGTCCTGCAGGCTGCGCAGCTCGCGCAACGAGTGGGTGGGGCTTTCGAGCGTGTACCAGAAGACGTGGCCCACGCCCGTGGCGTCAGGCCCCAGCGTGGGCACGACGCCCGCCGGCAGACTGGCCGCCACCAGGTTCATGCGCTCCAGCACACGCGCCCGGGCGAAGTAGAGGTCCACGCGGTCCTCGAACACCGCGTACACCATCGAGAACCCGAACGCGGACTGCGACCGCACCACCCGCACGCCCGCCAGCCCCTGCAGGCTGACGGTCAGTGGATAGGTGATCTGGTCTTCCACCTCCTGCGGGCTGTGGCCCGGCCAGTCGGTGAACACGATGACCTGGTTGTCGGACAGGTCGGGAATGGCGTCAATCGGCGTCTCGCGCACCGCCCACCATCCCCAGCCCGCAAGGGCGAGGAAGCACGCGATGACGAC